>NZ_PSWK01000013.1:0-94340 GCF_002932735.1 Rathayibacter sp. AY1B7 | reverse complement strand
CGGCCGAGAAGCCGTCGCGGGCGATCGCGGCCTGCACCACTCCGCCGTCGACGGCGGAGTGGTGCAGGCCGCGATCGCCCGCGACGGCTTCTCGGCCGAGGCGGCGCCCCCGCCGCCCGCACCGGAGCCCGAGCCCGTCGTGGTGGCCGAGCCCGTCGTCGACACGAGCGACGTCGCGGAGGCGCGCGCCGAGACCGCCGAGGAGTTCAACTCCTACTCCGGCGCCTCGGCCAGCGAGATCGCGGCCGCCGCCCCGACCACCAGCTACAGCCTCTCGGCGGTGTTCGATACGGCGATGCAGTACCAGGGCGTGCCCTACGTCTTCGGTGGAGCCGACCCGAGCGGCTTCGACTGCTCCGGCTTCGTGATGTACGTCTTCGCCCAGTACGGCATCTCGATGCCGCACTCGGCTGCGGGCCAGGGCGCCATGGGCACCCCCGTCTCGCTCGCCGACGCGCAGCCCGGCGACCTCGTCATCATGGACGGCCACGACGGCTTCTACGCGGGCAACGGCAACATCCTGCACGCGCCGTACGAGGGCGCGAGCGTCCGCGTGCAGCCGCTGTGGACCTCCGACTACCGGATCGTGCGCATCAACGGCTGATCCGGTCGATCCGCTCGAGAGCCCGTCCCCTCCTGGAGGGGGCGGGCTCTCGTCGTCCCGCCGTGTGAACGCCGCGTGACGAATCCGGACCGACCCCTGGTGTTCCGGGCGTGAAGGGTTAACCTGAACCCCAGTCCGCTCGCGTGGCGAGCGGATCGATTCGTCGAGGGACGGAGTGCCGGGATGGCCGAGCGGAGCGGGCGCCACAGCGTGGGGCTGCGCTCGCGCGTGCGGCCGGCCGATTCGATACGCGCGCGGGTCCTCACCGCGGCGGTGCACTCCTCCGACACGCGGATACGACTCCACGTCATCGCGCGGCACTCCGCCGCGGCCTCGCAGGGCGCCGTCATCACGACGGCGCCCTTGCTCGTGGTCGCGGCGCCTTCGCGCGACGGCGTGCGACAGCACGGAGGTCACTGATGCGCACTCTGGTTCTCAACGCCGGCTACGAGCCGCTCGCGGTGGTGTCGTTCAAGCGGGCCCTGGTCCTGCTGATGACGGAGAAGGCGACCGTGATCGCCGCGGACGAGGGCAATCCGGTGCACAGCGCGCACGGCGACCACGTGCGGCCCTCGGTGATCGTGCTGACCCGGTACGTGCGCATCCCGAGCGGCCGCAGCGTGCCGGTGTCGCGCCGGGGCGTGCTCCGCCGGGACAACCACCGCTGCGGCTACTGCGGTCAGCACGCGGCGACGATCGACCACATCCAGCCCAAGTCGCGCGGGGGCCGGGACACCTGGGAGAACCTCGTCGCCTGCTGCCAGCGCTGCAACAACGTCAAGAGCGACCGCACCCCGCACGAGATGGGATGGCGTCTGCGCACCGTCCCCCGGATGCCGCGCGCCGGCTCCTGGCTCGTGCGCGGCGCGGAGCGGACGCAGCCCGACTGGGACGACTACCTGGCTCCCGCCGCCTGACGGGCCGCGGTCGCGCCGCTGGCGGCGTTGTCGTCGGGCGCGATACCGCCGGTATCGCTTCCTCCTCCGCCTTGCCAGCGACACGACCGCGACCCGTCAGGAGAGGGGCGTCGGGTGCGGCCCAGCGTTACTCGTTGTCGTTGCCGGTGTTGGCGCTGGCGTTGCCGGAGCGCTCGCCGGCCCAGGTCCAGTTCGCGACCTCGGGGATGTCCTCGCCGTGCTCGCGGGTGTAGGCGCGGGCGCGGATGCGGGCGTCCTGCATCTCCTGGCGGAGACCGGCGGCGCGGGCGCCGAGGCCGGGGGTCCGGTCGATGACGTCGATCACCAGCGAGTAGCGGTCGAGGTCGTTGAGCATCACCATGTCGAACGGAGTGGTGGTGGTGCCGTTCTCCTTGTACCCGCGCACGTGCAGGTTGCCGTGGCCGGTCCGCTTGTAGGTCAGTCGGTGGATGAGCCACGGATAGCCGTGGTACGCGAACACGATCGGGCGGTCGGGGGTGAAGACCGCATCGAACTCGCGGTCGGAGAGGCCGTGCGGGTGCTCCGACTCCGACATCAGGCGCATCAGATCGACCACGTTGACCGTGCGGATCGCGAGGTCCGGCAGCTTCTCGCGGAGGATGCTCACCGCCGCGAGGGTCTCGAGGGTCGGCACGTCGCCCGCGCAGGCGAGCACGACGTCCGGGGACTCGCCCTGCCGCTCGCTGCTCGCCCACTCCAGGATGCCGAGGCCGCGCGTGCAGTGCGCGACCGCCTCCGCCATCGTGAGCCACTGGGGCGAGGGCTGCTTGCCGGCGACGACCACGTTGACGTAGTCCACGCTCCGGAGGCAGTGGTCGTAGGTCGAGAGGAGCGTGTTCGCGTCGAAGGGCAGGTAGACGCGCACGACCTCGGGCTTCTTGTTGACGACGTGGTCGATGAAGCCGGGGTCCTGGTGGCTGAAGCCGTTGTGGTCCTGGCGCCAGACGTGGCTCGAGAGCAGGTAGTTGAGGCTCGCGATCGGGCGGCGCCACTCGATGTCGCGGGTGCCGTCCAGCCACTTCGCGTGCTGGTTGAACATCGAGTCGATGATGTGGATGAACGCCTCGTAGCAGGTGAAGAGCCCGTGGCGGCCGGTGAGCAGGTAGCCCTCCAGCCAGCCCTGGCACTGGTGCTCCGAGAGCACCTCCATGACCCGCCCGGCGCGGGCCAGGTGGTCGTCGAGGGGGCTGAGCTCGGCGTCCCACTGCTTGTCGGTGGCGGCGTAGACGGACTGCAGCCGGTTGCTCGCGACCTCGTCCGGCCCGAAGAGGCGGAAGTTGGTCGGGTTGGCGCGGATGACGTCGGCGAGCCATTCGCCGAGCACCTTCGTCGCCTCCGCGACGGTGCCACCCGGCTGCTCGACGACGACCTCGTAGCGGCGGAAGTCGGGCAGGTCGAGGGTCTGCCGCAGCAGCCCGCCGTTCGCGTGCGGGGTCGCGCTCATCCGCAGCTCGCCCTCGGGGGCCAGCGAGCGGACGCGGTCGACCACGCCGCCCTCCTCGGTGAAGAGCTCCTCGGGCCGGTAGGAGCGGAGCCAGTCCTCGAGGAGCCGGGTGTGCGCCTCGGTGTCGCGGGCGTTGGGCAGCGGAACCTGGTGCGAGCGGTAGGTGCCCTCCACCTGGACGCCGTCGATCTCGGTCGGGCAGGTCCAGCCCTTCGGGGTCTTCAGCACGATCATCGGCCAGGCCGGGCGTGAGAGGTCGCCGGCGGCGGCGCGCTCCTTGATCGCCGCGATGCGGTCGAGCACCGTGTCCAGGACGTCGGCGAACCGCTCGTGCACGCGCATCGGGTCCTCGCCGTCGAAGCCGCCCTCGACGAGGAACGGCTCGTGGCCGTACCCGCGGAGGAGGCTGTCGAGCTCCTCCTGCGGGATGCGGGCGAGGACGGTCGGGTTCGCGATCTTCCAGCCGTTGAGGTGCAGGATCGGCAGGACGACGCCGTCGGTGAGCGGGTTCACGAACTTGTTGGAGTGCCAGCTGGTGGCGAGCGGGCCGGTCTCGGCCTCGCCGTCGCCGACGACCGCCGCGACCAGGAGGTCCGGGTTGTCGAAGGCCGCTCCGTACGCGTGGCTCAGCGCGTACCCGAGCTCTCCGCCCTCGTGGATGCTGCCCGGAGTCTCGGGGGCGGCGTGGCTGGGGATGCCACCGGGGAAGCTGAACTGGCGGAAGAGGCGGCGCAGCCCCTCCTCCGACTCGTCGATGTGGGAGTAGATCTCGCTGTAGGTGCCGTCGAGGTAGGCGTTGGCGACCATGCCCGGTCCGCCGTGGCCGGGACCGGTGATGTAGAGGGTCGGCTGGCGGCGCTCGCGGATCGCGCGGTTCAGGTGCGCGTAGATCAGGTTGAGGCCGGGGGTGGTGCCCCAGTGGCCGAGCAGGCGGGGCTTGATGTCCTCCCGGCTCAACGGGGTCTTCAGGAGCGGGTTCGCGAGCAGGTAGATCTGTCCGACCGCGAGGTAGTTCGCGGCGCGCCACCAGGCGTCGACCGTGTCGAGAGTGTCCTGGGTCAGCTCCGCGTCGGCGGGTCGCGCGATCCAGCTGTGCTCGGGGACGGGCAGGAGAGACGGAGCGGGGGAGTCGGCCATGTGCCCACGCTGGCATCCGGACGCCCGGGGCGGAAGGGCCTTGCAGGCCCGGCTCCGGAGGGGGTCAGCCGCGCGGCGTCGCCCGGCGGAGGACCAGCGACCCGACCGCCGTCAGGAGCGCGGCGGGGACGAGGAGCAGAGCGGCGGCTCCGGCGGTGCCCGCGCTCTCGAGGACGTCCGCCACGACCGGCCGGCCCCCGGCGAGAGCGACGACGACGACCACCGCGAGTGCCACCGCTCCGAGGGCGAGGAGGAAGGCCGTCACTCCGCGCTCCCGCCAGCGGAGGAAGACCGCTCCCGCTGCTCCCCCGAGGGCGAAGGCGGCGAGGAGCGAGCAGAGCAGGACGACGAAGCGCTCGTGCCACGGACCGTCGAGGGGGGAGGCGAGGAAGAGCGCGCCACCCAGCCACCAGCCCCCGGTCGCCTCCTCGAGCACCCCGAGGGCCACGACGATCGCGGACCAGAGCACGGACAGTGCCGCGAAGGCGAGGGCGCTGCCGAGGACGTGGTCGCGCCGGGTCGCTCCGTAGCTCAGCGCCAGCCCGAAGGTGGCGGTCGTGGCCTGGATGGAGCCGATGAAGAGGAAGACGACGATCAGCATCCCCGGCCCCACGAGCAGGATGCCCGAGTCGCCGCCGCCCCGCTCGGCCCCGATCCCGCGGAGGACGAGCCACCAGATCACGAGGTTGCCGGCGAGGACGGCGAGCAGGACGAGCAGCGGCCAGCCGAGGACCGTCCCGGGGTGGGCGAGGTGGAGCCTCAGGACGGAGAGGATCCTCCGCGGGGAGGCGGAGCGGCGGGCGGGGGCGGTCATGGTCGGTCCTCTCGGATCGGTGGCGGTGGTGTCAGCTGCTGCGCGGGGTGGCGCGGCGGAGGATCGCCCAGCCCGCGACTCCGGCGATCGCGGTCGGGATGAGCGAGAGGGCGTAGCCGCCCGCGTATCCGACGCTGCCGAAGAAGGAGCCGACGGCGGGCCAGTTCTCGGTGAGCGTGAGGAGGGTGATCACGGCCAGCAGGAGGGCGACGAGGATCCCGAAGAAGAGCAGCATCCCGCGCTGGCGCCAGCGCACGTAGACCGCCGCCGTCGCCGCTCCGATGAAGAAGAAGAAGAGCAGGGCGCAGAGCACCGCGACGGCCTGCTCGCCCACGGAGTCCCCGCCGAAGTAGATCGAGCGGAAGAAGCTGCCGCCGAAGCCCCAGCCGTCGGTCGCCCGCTCCACGATCCCGAGGACCACGAAGACGCCGGTGTAGAAGACCGAGAGGGCGACGAAGGTGAGGGCCGTGCCGAGGGAGAAGTCGCGGCGGGTGGCGCCGTAGCCGAGGGCGAGGCCGAAGGTGACGTTCACCGACTGGACGGCCACGACCATCATGTAGACGAAGAGGAAGAAGGACGCGCCGGAGTAGGTCATCCCCTCCTGCGCCTCGAGGCGCTCGCCGGAGTCGAGCCCGTGGAGGATCAGCCACCAGACGACCAGGTTGCCCGACAGGATGACGGCCGTGATGATCAGCGGCGTGTAGAGGATGGTGGCGGGGTTCGCGAAGTGCAGGCGGACGACGCTGCCGAGGCGGCCGGCGGCGGTGTCGTGGCGCGCGGGGGCGCCGGTGAGGGCGGTCATTCCGAGGCCTTCCCGGTGGTGAGCTGGACGACGAGCTGCTGGAGGGGGACGGACTCGAGTTCGAGCCCGTGGCGGGCGGCGGAGGCGCGGCCGGCGTCGTCGAGCCGGGGGAGCGTGGCCGAGGCGCGGCTGCCGAGAGCGGAGCGGGCGATGACCTCGCGGCCGGCGGTGAACGACTCGACGGCCTGCCGGGGTCCGATGACCGTCGCCGCGGCACCCCGCAGCTCCTCCGCGTCGCTGTCCACGACGAGGCGGCCCTGGTCGATGACGAGGACGTGCTCGAGCAGGCTGCTGACCTCGTCGATGAGGTGGGTGGAGAGGACGACCGTGCGCGGGTGCTCGGCGAAGTCCTGGAGGAGGCGGTCGTAGAACAGCTGCCGGGCGACGGCGTCCAGCCCCAGGTACGGCTCGTCGAAGAACGTGAGCGGGGCGCGGGAGGCGAGACCGACGATCACTCCGATCGCCGAGAGCTGTCCGCGGGAGAGCTTCTTGATCTTGCGGTCGACCGGGAGGCGGAAGTCCTCGACGAGCTCGCGGGCGAACGCCTCGTCCCAGCCGTCGAAGAACCAGGGAGCGCTGCGCAGGACGTGCTTCACCTTGAAGTCGTCGGGGTACTTCTGGCTCTCCTTGATGAAGCAGGTGCGGGAGAGGACGGCGGCGTTCTCCACCGGCGACTGCCCGAAGACGCGGATCTCGCCCGAGCTGGCGAACTCCTGGCCGGTGAGCAGCGACATCAGCGTCGTCTTGCCCGCGCCGTTGCGGCCGAGGAGGCCGTGGATGCGGTTCTCCTCCAGCGCGAAGCCGATGCCGTCGACGGCGCGCATGCGTCCGTAGTGCTTGGTGAGGTCGTGGACCTCGATGACCGCGCTCATCGCGATCCCCCTTCTGTGATCATGTCGACGAGCTGCTCGGTGCTGAGGCCGAGCTTGGCGGCCTCGGCGAGCAGCGGAGCGACGAACTGGTCGCGGAACTGCGTGCGGCGCTTCTCGACCAGCCGGTCGCGCGCCCCCTCGGCGACGAACATGCCGATCCCCCTCTTCTTGTAGAGCACCCCGTCGTCGACGAGCAGGTTCACGCCCTTGCCGGCGGTGGCCGGATTGATGCGGTGGAACGCGGCGAACTCGTTGGTCGACGGGACCTGCGACTCCTCCGGCAGCGCGCCGTCGATGATGTCGTTCTCGATCTGCTCGGCGATCTGCAGGAAGAGCGGGCGGGAGTCGTCCACGCGGGCTCCTTCGGTGCTGGGTTGGGTGGTTGGTTGGTGTTGTAACTAACCATGGAGGCGGGAGGCCTTCGTGTCAAGGGGGGTGCGCCGCGCAGTCGCCGCGACGAGGGCCGTGGCGTGCTTCGCTGGCGTTGTGGTGGGGCCCTGTCGTCGCTTCGCGGGGGGCGGGGCACGGCGGGTACACTGGCTCGGCCAGCCTCTGTAGCTCAATGGAAGAGCGACTCCGTCCTAAGGAGCAGGTTGGGGGTTCGAGTCCCTCCAGGGGCACCACGATCCGCGATCGGGATCAGTCCATCGGAAGACCGCGCCGTCGCTCCGTCTGACGCCACGGTCTGCCGCCCGCCCAGCACTCCGAGCTGTGCTGGTCGAGGCGCCGACGGTTCGAGTCCTCGATGGTCCTGCCCGGGTGGGGACTCCTCGGCGGCAGGGAGGCACGACCGAGGAGCTCCTTCGCGGGTTCGCGGCCGTCCTCGTCCTGAGCCTCTCCGTTCAGCGGAACGCGTTCGCGAAAAGCCGACTCGCGGGATTCAGCGCGCTGCTCGCGATAGCCGGTCGCATGGCGGACGTCCGCAGGCGGTCGCTGTCGGAATTCGAGACCCCCTTCCTCGGCTGGATGTGGCGGGCCGTCCTCCGCCCGCGGTGCGTGCGCGAGCTCCTCGATCAGGCGAGGGCGGAGAGGACATCTCGGAGCGACGCCCACCGCCCGACCGCTCACGGCCTTCTGAGGGCGTCTCGCGGGCCTTCGCTCAGGCGGCGCCGCCATGATCGAGGCTGGTACTCGACGGAAGGTTCTCTGTGAGCATGTTCAAGCGCGTTCTCGGCATGGCGTCGAAGGCGCTCGATTCGAAGAGTGGCTCGGGCTCGTCCTCGAGCGGGACGACCGATTGGCGCGACCTCGTGCGCTCCGCTGCCGACAAGGTGACGGGCGACTCGCGGAGCGGGCAGGCCCAGCCGCCTCAGCAGTACGGCTCACCGCAGCGCCCCTCCGCGCGCCCTCAGGACGCCCGGCCCGGGCAGCAGCCGGTCGTCACCAAGGAGGACCGCGCAGCGATCGCGCGCTACGACTACCTCCTGCGGACCGCCGACCCGGAGCAGCTCGAGCAGGTGCACCGCGACGCGTTCACGAAGCTGTCGCCGGCTCAGCGAGCCCAGGTCGAGGCGCGGCTCCGCGACGAGCTGCCCGCGAACGAGCAGCCGCGGTCCTCCGCCCCCGAGGACCTGGCGCGCGCGGCGACGCGCGGCGAGGCGAACGATCCGGGGTTCCTCAAGAAGATGTTCTCGAAGCCGGGGACCCGCGGTGCCCTCGCGGGTGCCGGCGTCGGAGCGGCGGCGGGCATCGGGCTCGGCGCGGCGGGCGGACTGCTCGCGGCGGTCGCGGGCGGTGCCGTGATCAGCAGCGTCGCCGGTCCGCTGCTCGCGCAGGCGTCCGGCCTCGGCGTGGACTTCGAGAACCTCGCCGGCGGGTTCGGCGATCTGGGCGACTTCGGTGACATCACGGGCGGCGCGGGAGAGTTCGTCTCCGGTGCGGGTGAGCACGTGTCCGGGCTGGGGGAGCAGGTGTCGGAGTTCGGCTCCGACTTCCAGCTGCCGGGGCTCGGCGACCTCGGGAACCTCTTCGACCGCTAGGCGGTCCCGGCCGGAGCGCTCCGGCGGCGGAGGAACGGCGACGCGATCGCGAGCGCCGCTCCGACGACGAGCAGGACGGCGCCCACGATCGCGACGGCGGTCGTCGACCAGTCGGGGAGGTCGACGACCGTCGTGCCGTTGAGGAGCTTCCATTCACAGGCTGCGCCGAGCGGCCACCACGACCAGAAGCCGCGGACGAGCTCTCCCGCTTCGGGCGGGACACCGCCGAGGCTGACGCTGCAGACGTAGTCGAAGCCCTGACGGTCGATGTTCGCGTACTGCAGAGGCACGAGTGCGAGCGCGGCCAGGCCGGCGACGGCGAGGACGAGGCCGGCGATCAGGGCGAGACGTGCGGCCGTGAGGCGCTTCTTCACCGGTGTCGAGGCGGGGGCGGGCGGCGTCTCGGTCATCATCCGATGGTGTCATGAGCGCGGAAGGGCCGGGCGGGGGTGCGCAACTACGGCTGAGACGCGTGCATCGGTCTGATTCAGCGCTTCGCGAGAAAGTCAGCATCCGGTGCGCAAGAGTCGCCGGTGTGCTGGCGCGATCGGATGCCGTCACCAGCGTCCGCCGACCGCCCGCAGCGCGACGGCCAGCATCCCGGCCAGCGCCACCAGGACGGTCGCGATGACGAAGATCCCGGACGAGTAGCCCTCGACCATCAGCGGCAGCACTGCTCCGAGGACGGTCCCGACCTGCGTCACGGCCGTGTATGCGCTGGCGCCCGCGCCGACTCCGCCCCTGCTCGTTCGACCGAGCAGGACCAGGCCGGTGCTCTGAAAGCCGACGCCCACTACGGCGTAGAGCGCCTGGGCCAGCAGCAGCACCGGATAGGTGGTCGCGAGGAGCAGGAGCGAGAACGATCCGACCCCGAAGAGGGCGATCACGACGAGGGTGACGGCGCTGCCGCGGGCCGCGCTGAGCCGACCGAGCAGAGGCAGCGCGGCCAACTCCAGTAGAGCCGATATCAGGAACAAAGGAGGCACCTCGGCAGGGCGGAGCCCGGACGAGACAGCGAACAGCGGCAGATAGATCCCCCGAAGGGTGTCGGCCGACTTGAGAAGCGCCACGAGGACAAGCGCAGTGAAGAACGCTCCGCTTCTCGCTCGAGGCGTTCCGACTTCTCCGCCATCGTGCTCGCGCGGGAACGCGCGTCCAGCGAATGGTCTGCAGGTCGCACCGATCATCGTGATGCCGCCGAACACGGAGGCGATCAAGAGAGGATCGAGCCCGAGCGCGGACACGGCCGAGTAGATGACGAGGCCGAGGATGTATCCGCCGACCGTCATCAGCCGAAGACGCGTGACCGCGGCGACCTGTTCGTCGTCACTCAGCTGCGCGGCGACGCGGCCGAAGATCTGCGGGACGATCGTGCTGACGAGGAGCAGGAGAACGCCGCTCAGCATGACGAGCACGAATGTACCTGCGGTCGCGCGGAGTGCAAGGAGGGCGACCGGGACGGCTGCGCAGGTCAGGACCAATGCGCTGCGCGGGTACCCGTGATGGCGAACTGTAGGGACGAGCAGGGTGTTGTAGACGATGGCGGCGGCCGCGTTGACGAGAAAGAACACGGCGATCTCGCCCTTTGAGTGACCGGCCGAGTCGAGGGAGACGGGAACGGCTACGCTGGTGAGGCCTCCGATGGTCGCGTTGCTCAGCAGGGTCAGGGCGACGGATTGTGGGACGCGAGCGCCAGACAGTGGTTCCTCCTTAGTCGCTGACCGGTCTAGTTGGCGCGGGCGGACGAAGGTGGATCCTCGATGTCGCCCGGGTCGTTGCGATCCGAAACTGATGCGCGCCACTGAATATCTCTCACCTAAAAGCCGTCCGACCCTATCCCCGCTGATTGAAATGCCGCGGCGAGACCGCGCCCCAGCAACAGGTCCTTCCCGCACCTCCGGGCCGTGGCCAGAAGATGCTCACCCCACACTGCAGCCAGGGGCGCCATCGCATCGCTCAGGTACACCATGTCGAATTCGCGTTCGGCGAAACCGCATCGGATCCCGATCGCGTTGAGATTGACCGGTCGCCGTGCAGTCGACCAGCCGCTCGGATGTTCGGACGCAATGGGAAAACCCGGCCCGAGCGCGACGACGGACCGTGAATGAGCTACTTCAGACATCAGTCCGACGAAAAGCATCGATGTGTCGTTCGGATGCTGACGAAGGATCTGCAGGTCAGCTCGGCTGTTCGTTGAATCTCGAGCCCACCTCGCGACGCGCTCCCACTCGGGCTGCTCCAATTGCGCCAGGGGCCTGTTGCAGATGAAGAACTCGATTTCCATATCGACACATCGATCGGCCCACTGTTCCAGGTTAGCTCGATTGCTTCTTGCTTGTTCGGCTGTATTTTCGGAGATGCTCGGCAGTTCTACGCCCCACGCGTCCTCTATCCAGTGAAGAGAAAGGCCCATCCGGCATAGCCTGTAGCCGAACTCCACATCTTCGACTCCATAAGTTGAGAAGCGCTCGTCGAAACCGCCCGCGGAGAAGAAATCCGATCGCGCCACTGCAATGTTCCGTCCCCAGTAGAAACGCCAGGGGACCGCCAGCGGAACCCGCCGGACATCGACATCCAACCACTTGTCCGATCTGTAATCAGCGTAGCCGGGCCGCGTAGCCATCTCCATGCGTCTTGTGCGCCAGTCCGGGCCGCTGACAAGAGAACGGAATGCATGGGCATCTTCGCCAGAGAAGTCCCAGCCGTAGGTCGGCCCTGCTGTACTGCGTTTACCGACTTCCACGTTCGCCGCATGGGACTGAATCAGGTTCTCGCCCGCGAGAGTGCCGCAATCGAGGAAGATCAGTGTTCTGCCCCGAGATGCTCGCGCGCCAAGATTCCTTACCGCGCTCAGGCGGAACCCGTCGTCTCGTTGGCGAGTGTATGAGATGTCAATCGCGTGTTCGAAGGCCTTGACGACCGCAACGGTATCGCTCGAAGAGCCGTCGTCTGCGACGATGACCTCATAGGTGAACGACGCCTCTTGTTGCGCTAATGTCGTCAGAGTTCTTCTCAACTCGTCAGGGCGGTCATAGGTCGGAACGACGACTGAAACCTCCGGAGAAACACCGTCTGCTTTCTGCGGGAAGATCAACGGTCCTGACATGCCTTCATCCTTTCTCGCGTACCTGGAGGCATCGCAGAGCCGGCCCTCATTGTACGTTGCGGACTGCACTCCGCGATGTCGCGGTAAAGGAGTGATCGCTTCACGTCAGTTCGCTTGTGACTTCGCAATTCGATGTGCGAGACCGTAGCAGGCTGTGCCCTTCGGCGACCAGAGTGTGGCGCGCGTGGCACCCCTCGGGTCGTGAACACCGTGCGCACGCGCAGACGTGGCGCCAAGGCTCGCCCGCTGTCCAGCTCTCACAGAGCCAGGCGCGGCGAGTGTCATTTCGTGCCAGTCGTCGGCGTGGATGGCTGTAAGACATATGTTCATCATCACATCGAACCGACGAAGACCCACACGAAGAGGTGCGGAGTGATTTATCTCGATTCTGCGGCCACGTCTTTTCCCAAAGAGCATCATGTAGTGGACGCCATGAAATCCTATGCTGAACGTGGAACAAGCCCAGGCAGGTCGGGGCACCGGCTATCCGCTTGGGCTGAGGGCCAAGTCTGGGCAGCTCGTGAGTCGCTAGCAGATCTGGTCAAATGCATCGATCCGGAGCGGGTGACCTTCTCGCTGAATGCAACGATGTCTCTCAATGCGGTTGTGCACCACCTGGGCTCGATCGGGGGCCGCGTCCTGACGTCCGCTTTCGAACACAATTCAGTGGTTCGGCCACTTCATACAGCGGCGCAGGAGGGTTCGGTCAGGCATGAGATCATTCCGCCCTCGACCAGCGGACCGTTCGATCTCGATCGACTGCAGGAGCAACTGCTTGCCGGCGGAGTCGCCGGGGTCATTGTCACCTGGGCCTCCAACGTCTCCGGTTCAGTGCTTCCGATCCGTGAAATCTCTGAAATCTGCAGAGAGGCCGGTGTTTTCATCGCCGTGGATGGGGCGCAGGCGCTTGGGTACCTTGATGTCGACGCGGGTCTTGCGGACGTGCTGGTGTTCGCTGGGCACAAGGGTTTGGGGGGACCTTTGGGTGTTGGTGGCGCTGTTGTCGGAGAAGGTGTCCGGTTGTCGCCTTTCGTCACCGGCGGATCGGGTGGACGTTCTGAAAGTCGGGATCATCCCTGCTGGCTGCCCTGGTCGCAAGAGGCGGGAACACAGAATGGGATCGGAATAGCCGGGTTAGGCGCGGCTCTGAGGCTGTTGGACGGGGCCGAGATCGCCAGAAGGCGGCGTCGAGCAACCGATTTGCGAGAACGATTCGTTACTGGTCTCAGTGGTGGTGGCGCGGTCACCCTCATCGAATCGCCCAGCGCCGAAGAATCTGTCGGAGTGGTGTCGTTCCGGATGAACCGTGTGACCCCGAGTGTTGCTGCTTCGCTCCTCGAAGAACGCTTCGACATTCTCGTTCGCGCCGGACTGCATTGCTCTCCTCTGGCCCACGAGACTCTCGGCACAGGCGATGGCGGGACTGTCCGGGTGAGTTTCGGGCCGAGAACTACGACAAATGAGGTCGATCTAGCACTTGCCGCAGTCCAGTCCATCTCATCGAGTTCGAGCGAAAGGAAATGATGAAGAATGTCGGTCACCTGGGACCCCGAATGCGTCTTCTGCAGGTCGAATCCGCGTCGAGTGTGGGAGGAAGACGGACTCGCGGTCTGTTCTGATCCAGCTCCCCTTCGGCAGGGTCACCTCCTCATCTACACAACCGAGCACTATCCATCGGCCGCAGACATGGATGCGCAGGCGGCAGAGCGGCTCGACGCATTGGAGGCCGACCTCGGTAAGCGCATCTGTGCAGAGTTCGGGGACTACGTTCTGTTCGAGCACGGGCGTACCGGTCACTGTCTTCGAAGTCGTCCTGGAGAGCGCCTCTGTCATCACATGCACGTCCACATGATCCCCGGCGCCCTAGACCTGCGGGGCTATGCAGGAATAGCGCAAGAGATCGAGATCTCATCATGGCGAGACGTCCTAGCCCTTGGTAGCGATGTCGATGGCTACGTTGTCATCGGCAATGCGCACGAAAAGGTCGTCGCGCCATTGACGCGCTCTCTTCCTCCGCATCACCTGCGTACGGTGATCGCGCGAGCGAACGCAACTCCAGATCTCGCCGACTGGGAACTCGCTCTCGCGGGAGAAGAGGTGGGCCTGGTCGCCGCTGCATCGCATTCGACTGTCGTCGCGCTCGTTGAGAATTTTCGGTTTGCGAGGGCGACATGAAGCGCCCCGTTGTACTGCATGTCTCGTGGGGAAGGGGGAACGGCCACGTCACGCGCCTGGTAGCCATAGGTCGGGCTTTTCACTCCGCGGGTTGGGACTGTGTTCTACTCGGTCGGCAGAATGCGGTGCACGATCGATTGGTCTCGAAGGCGGGAATCTTCACGACAGCCTATTACCGCGAAGGTGTCGCAGACATCGACCCATGGGCAGAATGGGGAGATCCTGGCGTGTTCGATAAAGCAGTCGTTGCTGACGTCGCTGTGCTCCAGCGGTTCAGGCCGGACCGGGTGATCAACGATAACCGATTGTCGATGATCGTAGCTTGCGCTTCGCTCTCCATCCCGATCGTCACGCTATGCCAAGACAATCAGCTCGTCGGCTACCGCTATCAGGGCGAGGGAGTGTCCGAGATCTGGACCGGACCGCTCATGGCGGTCAACGAGGCTCTTGGGCGGCGAGGGCTTCCCCTGGTCGATCGAGATGTTCGAGAACTGTTCGAACGCGGGCTGATCGCAATACCGAGTGCGCCGAGTCTTGACGTAATGGAGAGCCGCGTCGGTATGAGAGAAGTGGTTTTCACTGGCGTTCTCGGACCGGTCAAAGCGGGTCTGCATGGATCCGGGTTGCTGTTCTATCGGACGGTAGGAGGAATCGACTCGGAGTTCCTGCACGCTTTCGAGAACTGGGAAGGAGAAATCTATGTGGCGACCGGAGACCAGGCGTCAGCGGATTCGTATCGACATGTCCCGGACGCCATCCACGTCGCGGCTCTCTGGGATCTCGAAGAAGTGTTTCCGGAGCTGGCTGCCGTCGTGCATCACGGAGGACATGGAATCGCGACGACGTGCGTGGCATCAGGGGTGCCAGCCGTCATTCTTCCAGGTCACAATCCGGAGAGGCGTTCGAACGGGTATCGGGTGGAGTTGTCGGGGTGGGGGAAGGTGCTCGGTCCACTTTCAGCGGAGGGTACTCGATGGGGCCCGGCCGTCGATGTGACCGGAGACCGTCCTCCGTGGAGCGATGTCCGTGGTGCAGTCGACGCTCTCCGGGCCCCCGACGTCGACGCGGGCGGGTCCGTCGCGTCAGCATCAGAGCTCGTCCGGCTGCTGACATGACGAGGGAGAAGCTCGTCCGAGACGGTGTACCGGCACTGCTCCGGGGTCTCGGTGTCGACGCGCGCTTCAGATCCGTCGATGCCAGCGAGCGGCGGGCCTGGCTCCTGGCGAAGCTGAAGGAGGGATGCGACGAGGTCCTGGCTGCCCCGTCCGTCGAAGAGCTGGCGGACGTCGCGGAAGTCCTGCATGCGCTCGCGTCGGAGCTCGGAGTGGCCTGGAGCGAGGTCGAAGCGGTGCGCGAGAGGAAAGGAGCGGACCGCGGAGTGTTTGACGCCGGAGTCGTGATGCGACTCTCCGAGTAGCACTCTGCTCGCGCGGCGGCGTCGTACCCTCGACTGCATGGGGTTCGTCTTCTCGCTGGTGATCATCGTCCTGACCGTGCTCGCGCTGGTCGACGTCGTACGGCAGCCGGACAACGTCATCAAGAACCTGCCCAAGATCGTGTGGATCCTGCTGATCTTCTTCCTCCCGCTCATCGGCGTCTCGCTGTGGTTCCTGCTCGGGCACGACTGGAAGCGTGGTGACGGCGGATCCTTCGTGCCGGGCGGCCGAGTGCCCCGCCGCCGGAAGCAGGCGCCGCCGCCGATGGTGGTGCGGCCCGCTCCGAAGAGCACCGAGGAGCAGCTCGCCGACCTCGAGCGCGAGGAGGCGCACTACGCGCGGCTCGCCGAGGAGCAGCGTCGCCGCCGCGAGGGTGAGCGGCCGCTCGACGCGTGAGCGGCCGCTCCGGAGGCCGCTACTTCGAGAAGTTCGACGCCGCCCACTGGATCGAGGCGATCTTCGCCTGACCCGCGACGCTCGGGTGGAAGTAGTCGGTGGTCCCGATCAGGCCCTTGGTGACGGGGGTCGCGGTGAGCGCTCCTCCGTCCCAGTCGCAGAGCTGACCGGCGGCGCTGCACGCCGTCTGCAGCGCGGTGTTGTACTGCGTCGTCCGCGTCTTCGCGGCAGCGGCGGAGGCGGCCGCGGCGGTGCTGCTGAGCCTGCGGCCGGTGGAGCTGACGCCGCGCGTGGTCCGGCAGAGGTCGCCGCCCGCCCAGACGAGCGCGCCGACTCCGGTCTTCACGACCGACCACTCGGAGGCCACGTTCGGCATCGACGAGAGGACGATGCGGGCGGAGGGCCACGTGGTGCGGATCTTCGTGATCGCGGCGGAGGCTCCGGTGCGGAACGTGCTCGCCGGGGTCATCGTGTAGCCGTCGGAGGCGACGCGGTTGTCGGGAGAGCAGAGGTCGTTGCCGCCGATGAGCAGGGTGACGACGTCCGGCCGCACGCCGGCGGCGACCGCGGCGTCGATCCGCGAGGGGACCTGCGCGACGACGTCGCCGGTGGTGGCGAAGTTCGCGGTCGTGACGGTGGTGCCGGGGAGCGCGGTCCGCAGGCGCGAGGCGAAGGAGTTCACCGAGGAGCTGGTGCCGGTGGACCAGTTGTTGCGGGGGCAGTCCGCGAAGGAGCCGCAGGTCCCGTAGGCCTGGGTGATGGAGTCGCCGAGGCTCAGCACCGAGAGGGGGGCGGGAGTGGCGGCGGCGGCCTGCGCCGGGAGCAGCGCGGCGGCGAGGGCGAGCGCGGCTCCGACGGCGAGGGCGCGGACGCGGCGGCTCGGGGTCGGCGGGCGGGAGAGGGAGAGGCTCATGGGGGACCGTTCTCGAGGGGGAGGACGGTGGGGGAACCGTCGGTGCTGACGCTAGGGGAGCGGCGCCCCGGATGACCCCGAACGGGTGACCCCAGAACGGGCCGGATGTGCGCGACGGCAGCGGATCCGGTCGTCCGGCGGGCGGAACCGTCTGGAAGGCGAGCGTCCTCTCAGCCGCCTGCCACCGGCACGATCCGCAGCCGGCTCATCGCCCAGACCAGCGCCCCCGACGCGAGGAACGCGACCGCGATCACGACGACGAACACCGACACCTGCCCGTACCCGGTCGCGGGATCCAGGAACGGATAGGGCACCCAGCCGTCCGTCGCTCCGCGGATCAGCACCACGACGAGCCAGACGATCGGGTAGACCACGACCAGCCAGAGCCTGCGCCACGGCAGCGGAGGGCGATCCGCGAGCAGCAGCCAGTCGAGCAGTCCGTAGACGGGGAACAGCACGTGCATGACGGTGTTGGCCCACGGCAGCGCCACTCCGCCCGCCACATCGGTGAGGAGGGTGTTGTAGACGAGGCCGACGACGATGATGTACCCGGTGAAGGCACCCCGCACCAGTAGGAGCCCGCCGGGCGCGGGACGGCGGCGGAGCGCGAGCACGGCGGTGGCTCCGAGCACGACGGCCAGCACGATGTTGCTCTGGATGGTGAAGAAGCCGAAGAAGTTGAACGGGTTCAGCGGCGTCCGAGAGGCGGTGTCGACGGCCGTCGCGATCACGGCCACCAGAACGGCGGCGGCCACGAGGAGGCGGAGGAGCGCGACCGGCACGCGGGCCGACTCCGCCCGGGAGGAGGGAGCGGGCGGCGTCATCGCTCGAGCGTAGCGCCGGAGCGCCTACCCTGTCCCCGTGCTCACGATCGGTGTCGACCTCGCTGCGGAGCCGGTGCGCACCGCTCTCGCCGCCCTCGAGTTCTCCGGCGGCCGGGCCGTCGTCCGCTCGCTCGTACTCGACGCCGAGGACGCGACGATCGTCGAGGCGTCACGGGACGCGGCGGTCATCGGGATCGACTGCGCGTTCGGCTGGCCGGTGGAGTTCGCGGCGTTCGTCTCCGCGCACACGCGACGGGAGGTCTCGCCGCGGACGCTCGCGGGACGCGACTGGCGCCGCCGCCTCGCGTACCGCGAGACGGACCGGGTGGCGCGCGAGGTCACCGGCCGCTGGCCGCTCAGCGTCTCGACCGACCGGCTCGGGATGACCGCGATGCGCTGCGCGGAGCTGCTCGACGCCTTCGCCGCGAGCGGGGAGGACGTCGACCGCTCCGGGCGCGGACGGCTCGTCGAGGCGTACCCGGCGGCGGCGCTGCGGCTCTGGGGAGTGGACACCACGGGGTACAAGACGCGACCGGAGGCCGTGGCGCTCGCCGCGGAGTCGCTGCGACGGGCCGCACCCTGGCTCGATGTGCCGGCGCCCGCGCTCGCGCTGATGAGCCGCTCCGACGACGCGTTCGACGCCGTCGTCGCCGCTCTGAACGCCCGCGCCCACGCCCTGGGCGCGACCATGCCGGTGCCTCCCGAACTGCAGGAGGCGGCGGAGGCCGAGGGGTGGATCGCGGTCCCGACCGGATCGCTCGCGGAGCTCGCGGGCTGATCCGGCCGTCTCGACGGGTGTGCGCTCAGGCCGGGATCTTCGCCCCCAGCAGGCCGGCGGCGACCTCGGCGGCCCGCTCGGCCTCCTCGACGGTCGAGAAGGGTCCGGTGGGGACGAGGGAGGGCGCGGTGGTCAGTCGGGCGTCGATCTCGAGTCGGAACCGGGGCAGCTCCGCCCCGGGAACGACGACGATCCTGACTCCGTTCCGGCTCCATCGCGCGGGTTGGATAGAAGAAATCTGTGTCATGGTGCTCTCCGCTTTCGCGATCATCCGCACGGGTGGCTGACGCCTCGACCGTGCACGCTTCACGCTACGTCCGGTGCCCGTCTCTCCGAACGGGCTTGACCTCTCAGGCTCGTCGGGCGTAGCGCGTCACTGCAGTCGGTCGAGGGTGTCGCTGATCCGCCGCAGGCACTCGATGAGGACCGACACCTGCGCGGTGTCCAGGTCGGCGAGCACCTCGCCCTCGGCGGCGACGAGATTGCGCATCGCCTCGTCGACCCGCTTCGTGCCCCGCGGGGTGAGCGAGACGATCTTGCTGCGCGAGTCGGCGGCGTTCTGCTCGCGGACCACGAGCCCGCGAGCCCCGAGGCGGTCGACGCGGCTGGCCAGGTTGCCGCTGGACAGCGCGAGGTGCGTGGCCAGGGCCGAGGGCGTCATCCCGCCCTCCCCGCGCTGCCGCAGCAGCGAGAGGAGCTCGAACTCCCACGGGGCGAGATCGCTGACGGCGAAGGACTGCCGCCGCACCTCCTGCACGCGCGGGCTGAGCCGGCGGAGGCGGGAGACGACGTCCAGAGGCGCGAAATCGAGGTCGGGCAGGGCCCCGGCCCACGCGTCGATCACCAGATCGACATCGTCGTCTTCGCGCATGCCCCGATTATCCCCGGACGGCGCGGGCGCCGACGACGGGTGGTCCGGGGAGGCCGGCGGGCCTAGCCTGTGCGGACGGCGGGCGGACCGGTCAGGCGCGGGCGGCCCGGACGTAGGCGACGATCGCGTTGGCGTGGCCGTGGCCCAGGCCGTGCTCGGTCTTCAGCCAGGTGACGACCTGCATGTGCGGCTCGGAGCGCAGACGCTCGTCGGCGAGGTCCAGCCAGTCCTGGACGGGACGGTCGTAGGTCTTCTCGATGCTCGGGAAGTACGAGGCCGGTCCCTTCGGCTTCGCACCGTCGGCGGGCGGTTCGGGAGCGAGCACGCGGTCGGTCATGCGGTCACGATAGCGAGCCGCGGTCAGGTCGTGTAGGCCGAGGGGTCGAACCGGCCGAGCTCCTCGCGGAAGGCGAAGGCGAAGTCGGGCCAGAGCAGGGTGAGTCGCCGGTTGTCGTCCAGGTACCAGCTCTCGCAGCCGCCGTTGGTCCAGACGGTGTCGGCGCTGAGGGCGTCGAGGCGGGCGACGGAGGCGGCCTCGGCCTCGGCGGTGACCTCGAGCCGGTCGGCGCCGGAGACCGCGAGGTGGTCGAGCGCGGCGAGCACGTAGGCGATCTGCGTCTCGATCATATGCACCGCGGAGTTGTGGCCGAGGCTCGCGTTGGGGCCGTTGACGACGAAGAGGCTCGGGAAGCCGTGGACCGCGGTCGACTCGTACGCGACCATGCCGTCGGCCCAGCGGTCGGCGAGGAGGACGCCGCCGCGGCCGCGGATGCGCCGGGCGAAGGGCGGCCGCGTGGAGTGGAAGCCGGTCGCGAAGACGAGCACGTCGACCCCGTGCGGGACGCCGTCGTCGCCGAGCGCGGCCCCCTCCTCGAGGCGCCGGAGCGGACCGGGGACGACGCGGACGTGCGGCTGCGCGAGAGCGGGGTAGTAGTCGTCCGAGAGGAGCACGCGCTTGCAGCCGATCTCGTAGTCCGGAGTCAGCACGGCGCGGAGCGCGGGATCGATGATCTGCGCCTCGAGGTGGCCGAGCGCCTCCACCCGCAGCCGGTCAATGGCCTCGGGCACGGCAACGCGGCCGGCGAAGCCGAGCTCGGCGCGCCAGAACAGCTCCTCGCGGAGCCTCGCGAGGGCTCCGGGCGCGCGGGAGAGGGTTCGGCGCTCCTCCGGCGGGTACGGGCGGTTCCGGCGGGGGACGACGTACGGGGCCGAGCGCTGGAAGAGCACCACCTCGGCGGCGCGCTCGGCGAGGTGCGGCACGATCTGCACGGCGGAGGCTCCCGAGCCGACGATGCCGACGCGCTTCCCGTCGAGGTCGACGTCGTCCCGCCAGCGTGCGGAGTGGAAGGCGGGACCCGCGAACGAATCCAGGCCCGGGACGGCCGGGAGGCGGGGCTCGGAGAGGCGCCCCGCGCAGACGAGGAGGACCGCGGCGGAGTAGTCGCCCCGGGAGGTGCGCACCCGCCAGCGGTGCGCCTCCTCGTCGAAGACCGCCTCGAGCACCTCGGTCCCCAGCCGGAGCCGGGGCGCCAGGCCCTCCTTCTCGACGACGCGCTCGAGGTAGGACTGGATCTCGGCCCCGGGGGCGTAGAACGCCGACCAGTCGGCCTCGGGGGCGAAGGAGTAGGAGTAGAGGTGCGAGGGGATGTCGCAGGAGACTCCGGGGTAGACGTTGTCCCGCCAGGTCCCGCCGATCCGCTCGGCGCGCTCCAGCACGACGAACGAGGTCCCGCCGCGGCGCTCCAGGCGGACCGCGGCTCCGAGCCCGGCGAACCCGGCGCCGATCACGACGACGTCGACGTCCATCAGACCGTCGTCCTCGCCAGGACGCTGCCCGCCGGGTCGCGGTGCGGATCGGCGAGGAAGTGCTCGAGGACGGCGAGGAGCTCGGCGGGCCGCTCGGCGAGCACCGCGTGACCGGAGTCGAGGACGGCGTAGCGGGCGTCGTCGATCGCGCCGAGCAGGGCCTCGGCGCCCTCGACGCCGGCGACGGCGTCGGCGGAGCAGCCGACCACGAGGGCGGGAACCCGGCAGTCCGAGGCGGCCGCAGCGACGTCGGCCCGGGCGGAGGCGGCGAGCATCCGCGCGGCGTCGGCGCCCCACGGGGAGGAGGCGGTGGCCGAGCGGACGGCGAGGAGCCGAGCGGCCTCCTCCTGCGCGTCGGGCGGCAGCATCGGCCAGAGGCGCGCCGTGCGGAGGAGGCGCTCCGTCGGGCGCAGCCATCCGGCCACGAGGGCGAGGGCGCGCACCCGCCGATCGCCCGCGGCGAGGGCCACGGCGGCTCCGAGCGAGTGGCCGATCAGGACGGCCTCCTCGGCGCCGAGCGCGTCCAGGGAGGCGCGGACCGCGGCGGGTCCGTCGAGCCAGGGGTCGCCGAGATCGGCGAGCTCGAGCGCGGCGACGCGGTGTCGCCGCGCCAGCATCGGCAGCAGCAGCCCGGTGTCGCTCCGCGCGCCCCGGCCGACGCCGGTCAGCAGCAGGACCGCGCGCGGGCTCTCGGCGCCCGCGGTCAGCAGCCGCACGGCGGCGCTGTCCGACTCGATCCGCTCCTCCCGGACCAGATCGGCCTGACGCCGCAGGTACTCGGAGCGGGTCATGACGCCCGGCGGGTCCCGCGGACCGGGAGGCGCATCCGCTGCGGACCCGCCGCTGCGACGGCCTCCGCCCGCAGCGCCCTCTCCGGCGCGACCACGCCGTACGTCGTGGTGCGCTGGCGCCAGCCGCGGCCGATCTCGCCGCTCAGCCGGGCGACGGTCGCGATGTCGAGCGAGCGGTAGGCCTCCGCTCCGGCCTCGGGCCGCAGGGCGCCGTCGAGCAGCAGGCCGCCGAGGTCGTCCGCCCCGCCGCGGAGGAGGACCTGCGCCGCGTGCAGTCCGAGCTTGGTCCAGGCGGTCTGCACGTGGGCGATCCGGCCGTGAAGGACGAGCCGTGCGACGGCGTGCACGGCGCGGGTCTCGCGGAGGGTCGGCCCGCCCCGGCTCGCGCGCACCACGGCGGGAGGCGCCTCCGCCGGGACGAAGGGCATCGCGATGAACTCGGTGAAGCCGCTCGTCTCGTCCTGGATCGCCGCGAGCGTGCGCAGGTGCGCGAGCTGCTGCTCGGGGGTCTCGACGTGTCCGTAGACCATGGTCGAGGTGGAGCGGAGGCCGCTGCGGTGCGCGGCCGTGATCGCCTCGCGCCACTCGGCCACGGTCGGGTCCGTCCCCTCGCTCAGGACGGCGCGGACGTCGTCGTCGAGGATGCGGGCGGCGGTCCCCGGGACGGAGTCCGCGCCGGCCTCGCGCAGAGCGTCGAGCATCGCGGGCAGGGTTCGGCCCGTGCGCCGGGCGACCTCGAGGATCTCGCCGGGCCGGTAGGCGTGCAGGTGCAGCGAGGGCTGCCGCTGCTTCAGCGTGCGGACGATCAGCAGCAGATCGTCGCCCGGGTGCTCCGGTCCGATCGCGCCCTGGAGGCAGAGCTCGGTGGCGCCGAGCGCGACCGCCTCGTCGGCGAGCTCCTCCAGCCGCTCGACGGTCAGATCGCCGACTCCCCAGAGCGAGGTGTCGATGTTGCGGTTCACGACGACCGAGACCTCGTCGCCGGCGGCGTCGTGCCGAAGGTCGTCCGCCAGAGCGGAGAGGGCGTCGAGGTCGTCGCCGTCGGCTGCGAGCAGGGCGAGGTAGTCGGCGTCCTCGAGACCGGCGGGGTCCGTCTCCGCCCGGGCGAGCACGGCGCCGAGGGCGGGCGCGACCGGTCGGGGCAGGGGGTCGAGCGAGTCGCGGTAGGGCCGGGGGAGGACCGCCGCCGCCTCGTCGGCGAGCCAGGTCCCGCGGTCGGCGAGTGCCTCGACGTAGGGAGCGACGCGCGGATCGATCCAGGTGGCCGAGTCGCGGAGGTACTGCGGGTGGGCGGTCAGCCGCTCGTGCAGCCGGTAGCCGGCCGCCGCGGTGAGCCGCGCGAGGTCGTCGATGTTCGGCCAGGGGCGCTCCGGATTCACGTGATCCGCCGTGAGCGGGCTGACACCGCCCCAGTCGTCGACCCCGGCGCGCAGCAGCAGCCCGAGCTCCTGCTCGTCGGTGAGGTTCGGCGGCGCTTGGATCGTCGCCTCGGCGCCCAGCACGAGGCGCGCGACCGCGACGTTGGCCACGTACTCCTGCAGCTCGAGGTCGACCTCGTTCTGCATGGCCGTCCGCGGCTTCGCGCGGAAGTTCTGGACGATGCACTCCTGCACATGGCCCCACCGCTCGTGGGACTCGCGGATCGCGAAGAGGGCGTCCGCCCGCTCCGCCGCGTTCTCGCCGATGCCCAGCAGCACGCCGGTGGTGAAGGGGATGCGGCTGCGTCCCGCGTCCTCGAGCACGCGCAGGCGCAACGCCGGGTCCTTGTCCGGGGAGCCGTAGTGCACGCCGCCCTTCTCGGACCAGAGGCGCTCGGCGGTCGTCTCGAGCATCATGCCCATCGAGGGCGCGACCGGGCGGAGCCGCTGCAGCTCGGCCCACGACATCACGCCGGGGTTCAGGTGCGTGACCATGCCCGTCTCGCTCATGACCAGGACGGCCATCGCGCGCACGTACTCGAGCGTCGAGGCATAGCCGTGCTCGGCCAGCCAGGCGCGGGCGACCGGCCACCGGTCCTCCGGGCGGTCGCCGAGCGTGAACAGGGCCTCCTTGCAGCCGAGCGCGGCACCGGCGCGGGCGACCTCGAGGATCTCCTCCGGCTCCATGAAGGTCGACTCGCGCTTGGCCGCGAGCCCGCCCGGTGTCTCCACGAAGACGCAGTAGTGGCACCGGTCGCGGCAGAGCTTGGTCAGCGGGACGAAGACCTTCCGCGAGTAGGTGACGACGCCGGGCCGTCCGCGGCGGGCGAGTCCGTCGTCGCGCAGGCGGCCGGCGGCCTCCAGCAGCAGGTCGAGGTCGTCGCCGCGCGCGCCGAGGAGCTCCTCGGCGGTCACGCGCGTCAACGCCTCGCCGCGGTCGAGCCGGGCGAGCAGGGTGGCCGTGGTCATGCGGGAGCGGCCCTTCCGAAGGGGGTCGTGGCGGAGGCGGGAGGTCAGAGCGCGCGCAGCCGCGGCGCGAGGTCGCGCTCGAAGGCGTCGAAGAAGCGCTGCTGGTCGTCGCCCGGGGCGTGGAAGACCAGGTGGGTGAAGCCCGCGTCGACGTAGGGCTTGATCTGCGCGACCGTCTCCTCGGGGTCGGAGCCGACGATCCAGCGCTTCGCGACCTGCTCGATCGGCAGCTCGTCGGCGGCGCGCTCCATGTCGACCGGATCGGTCAGCGAGTGCTTCTGCTCGGGCGACAGCGAGAGCGGCGCCCAGAAGCGCGTGTTCTCGAGCGCGAGCGCCGGATCGGGATCGTAGGAGAGCTTGATCTCGATCATGCGGTCGATGGTCGAGGAGTCGCGATCGGCCGCCGCGGCGCCCGCCTCGACGGCGGGGAGCAGCTTCTCGGTGTAGAGCTCCATGCCCTTGCCCGACGTGCAGATGAAGCCGTCGCCCGCCCGGCCGGCGTACTTGGCGACGACGGGGCCGCCCGCCGCGATGTAGACCGGCACGCCGCTCTCGGGCTTGTCGTAGATCGACGCCTCGTGCGTGGAGTAGTACTCGCCGTCGAAGGTGACGCGGTCGCCCGCCCACAGCGCGCGCATCAGCCGCACGGCCTCGCGCAGGCGGGCGAAGCGCTCCTTGAAGTCGGGCCAGGTCTGCTCGCCCGCGCCCTGATAGCCGGTGGCGACCTCGTTCAGCGCCTCGCCGGTGCCGACGCCGAGCATGATCCGCTCGGGGTAGAGCACGCCGAGCGTGCCGAACGCCTGGGCGATGACGGCGGGGTTGTAGCGGTAGTGCGGGGTCATGACGGAGGTGCCGAGGGTGATGGTGGAGGTGCGCTCACCGGCCGCGGCGAGCCAGGCGAGGGAGAACGGCGCGTGCCCGCCCGTGTGCCGCCACGGCTGGAAGTGGTCCGAGACGACCGCGGTCTCGAAGCCGTGCCGCTCGGCGCCGACCGCGAGCTCGACGAGCTCCCGGGCGCCGAACTGCTCCGCCGATGCCTTGTACCCGAGCGTGATCGTCATCTGCAGCCTTCGTGAGAGGTGGGACGGCTCCCGGAGCGGGAGCGGCCCCTCCATTCTGCGCCTGCCGCGGCGCCCGGCGGGACGGGTGGACGCACCCGGGGGAGGCGTGCCCCGATCCCGCGCTGGGGAGGAGCGTCAGGCCGGCGGAGCGGCGATGTTCACCATCCAGCCGACGCCGTAGCGGTCGACCAGCATCCCGAAGCGGTCGCCCCAGGACGAGGCGACCAGCGGCTCGACGACCGTGCCGCCCTCGGCCAGGCCGTCCCAGTAGCCGCTCAGCTCGGCGTCGTCGTCGCCGAAGAGCGCGATCGTGATGCGGGCGCCGCTCTCGGCCGGGCTCGAGGAGGGGGAGTCGGAGCCCATCAGGATCATCCCGCTCGGCGTGACGAGCTGGGCGTGCATGATCCGGTCCTGGTCGGCCGGATCCGCGCTCATCCCGAAGTCGCCGAAGCGGCTGGAGCTGAGCTCGCCGCCGAGGACGTCCCGGTAGAACTCCATCGCCTCCTGCGCGGAGCCGTCGAAGCCGATGTAGGGGCTCAGTGAAGTGGGCACGGCACGCCTTTCCGTCGAGGTGCGCCCAGTATCTCCGCGTCCCGACGCGAGCACCAGGGGCGTCCTGCAGAAGGTCCGCCCCCGGTCCTCAGAGCTCGTCGCGGGTGGGCGGGTTCGCGCCGGAGCGGGAGGTCGTGATGCCGGCGACGTGCGCGGCGTGGCGGCCGATCGCGTGCAGGGCGGGGCCGTCGAGCAGCATCCCGTTCGCGGCGCCGAGGCCCTGGCGGAACGCCTCGTCGAGGATCGCGCCCATCGCGGAGTCGCCGGCGCCGATCGTGTCCGCCACCACGATCCGGGCGGCGGGCACGGTCACCCGCGTGACGGCCGAGGCCAGCAGAAGTCCCTCCGCGCCGCGGGTGACGACCGCGAGCTGCGACCCGAGGGAGAGCAGCCGGCTGAGGACCTCGTCGAGCTGCATCGTCGGGTAGAGCCACTCCGCGTCCTCGTCGCTGAGCTTCACGACCTCGCACGCGGCGGCGATCCGCTCGAAGCGCGCGAGCGCCTCGGCGTGCGCGCCGACCAGAGCCGGGCGGATGTTCGCGTCGACGCTCGCCGTCACTCCGGCGGGCAGAGCCTCGAGGAGCTCGAGCACGGCGGATCCGCCCGGCTCGAGGAAGATCGCGATGGAACCGGTGTGGACGTGGGAGGCGCCCTCCGGGTCCGCCGCCGGCGGGTTCCAGGAGAGGTCGAAGACGTAGCGGGCCGACCCGTCCGCGGCGAGGACCGCCCGAGCGGTGCTGGTGCGCTCCGAGTCGCCGTGCCGGACCTCCACGCCGGAGGCCTCGAGGTGGGCGCTGATGCGGCGGCCGCGCTCGTCGTCGGCGATGTCGGTGACGAGGGTCGCGGGTCGCCCGAGTCGGGCGAGCGTGAGGGCGACGTTGGCCGGGGAGCCGCCGACGTGCTCCGTGGCGCTGCCGTCGCGCTCGACGATGTCGATCAGCGCCTCGCCGATGACCAGGGTGCGGGAAGCCGGGCTGACGCGCTCGTCGGTGGAGGACATGCCGACATCATGCCGGGTGACGGGGTCGCCCCGCGACGCGCGGGGCCGACCGGCGCGAGCGGCTCGCGTCCCGCCCGCGGTCTCAGACCCGGTCGCGCAGGTCCGCCAGCACCGCGTCCACGGTCGTGATCTCGATCAGCGGCGCGTACAGGGACATGGCGTCGAGCGCGCGCTGGTGGTCGGCCTCGGAGGCGCCGGCGCAGGCGTCCGCGGCGACCCTGACGCGTACTCCGGCGTCCGCGGCCGCCAGCGCCGTCGAGAGCACGCAGCAGTCGGTCGAGACGCCGGTGAGCACGACCTCGCGGGAGTCGTCGAGCTCGGCCTCGAGCTCGGGCCCCCACTTGCCGAAGGTCGTGGCGGTGATCGTGCGGTGGCCCTCGAACCCGGCCACGAGCTCGTAGAGCCGGTCGCACTCGGGGACGAGCGCGAACGGCCACTCGCGGTAGTAGGGGATCCACGCGCCGGCGGGCCGCTCCGGGGCGACGAAGCGGGTGGTCACGACCCGCTCGCCGAACGCCGGGAGGAGCCGGCGGGTCCCCTCGGCCGCGCGCTCGAATCCGCCGGATCCCCACGGCGACTCGGCGTCGGCGAAGACGTGCTGCAGGTCGATCGCGACGAGCAGGCTCACGCCGAGGCCTCCTGGCGGCGGACGGCCCCGCGCGAGAGGGCGAGCGTTCCCGCGAAGCCGATCACGAGCGCCACGAGGACGCCGAGGTTGGCGCCGGCCCAGTCGCCGTCGCGGCCGCCGAGCGGGCCGAGGAGGTAGCCCTCCCACTCGAACCCGGGGGAGTAGTTGACCACCAGGCCCCAGCCGACGACCGCGCCGATCAGCACGAGGGCCACGGGGACCGCCGAGACGCTGCCGTAGCGGCCGCGGGAGTCGTACAGAGCCTCCTGGTCGTAGTCGCGCCGACGGAGGAGGAGGTCCGCGAGGAAGACGCCGAGCCAGGCCGCGATCGGCACGCCGAGGGTGATCAGGAAGCCCTGGAACGGGCCGAGGAAGTCGCCCGCGACGAACACGACGTAGACCGCTCCGAGGACCATCAGCACGCCGTCGATCCCGGCGGCCACCGGCCGCGAGACCTTGAGCCCCGTGCTGAGCAGCGCCAGGCCCGAGGAGTAGATGTCCATCACCGCCCCGCCGATCAGGCCGAGCAGCGCGACGACGATGAAGGGGAGCAGGAACCAGGTCGGCAGGATCCCGGCGAGCGCTCCGATCGGGTCCGCGGCGATCGCGTCCGAGAGCTCCTGCGAGGAGCCGGCCAGCAGCAGGCCGACGACCACCAGCACGACGGGCGCGACCGCTCCGCCGATCGTCGTCCACGCGATCACTCCGCTCGTGCGGGCACCGCGGGGGAGGTAGCGGGAGTAGTCGGCCGCGGCGTTCACCCAGCCCAGCCCGAAGCCGGTCATCATGAACACGAGCCCGCCGATGACCGCGGCGGCCGAGCCCGCGGGCAGGGCGCCGACGGCGGCGAGGTCGATCCGGTCGAGGACGAGCACGACGTAGACCACGGTCAGCACGGCGGTCGCGACGGTGATCGCGAGCTGGAGCCGCATGATGAGGCGGAAGCCCGCGATCCCGGCGATCACGATGAGCGCGGCGACCACGATCAGCGCGACCACCTTGGTGAGCACGCCCCCGTCCCAGCCGAACTCCTCGAACACCGTCGCCGTCGCGAGCACCGCGAGGGAGGCCAGCACCGTCTCCCAGCCCACCGTGAGCAGCCAGGAGATCACCGAGACGAGGCGGTTGCCGTCGACCCCGAAGGCCGCCCGGCTGAGCACCATCGTCGGGGCGGAGCCGCGCTTGCCGGCGACGGCGACCAGACCGCAGAAGAGGAACGAGACGACGATCCCGATCACGCTGACGAGCGTCGCCTGCCCGAAGGAGAGGCCGAAGCCGAGGAGGAAGGAGCCGTAGCTCAGCCCGAGCACGGACACGTTCGCGGCGAACCACGGCCAGAAGAGGTCGCGAGGGCGGCCGTGCCGCTCCGACTCCTGGATCGTATCGAGGCCGTTGAGCTCGATGCCGCTCGCGGGGCGGGTGCTCGGACGATCGGGGGAGGTCATCGCGTCCTCGTTCTCACGGGTGCCGGCCCTGCGCCGGAGCTGTGACGAACCTACAGCGCCTCGCGCTCGAACAGCAGCCGGAGCGATTCGAGGTCGTCCGCGACCCGCGCGCAGTCCTCGTCCCAGTCGTCGAGGCTCATCCCGGGGCGCCGCCGCACGGTGAAGGCCACCTCGGCGCCGTCCCCGTTCACGAGCACCCGGAGCGGATTGTCCACCACCGTCCCGTCGGGGAGCGTGACCTCGTGGTCCGCGACGCCGAACGGGTTCTGCGGGGCGAAGCGCACCTCGACCCGGCCCATCGGCGAGTCGGCGAACCAGCGTCCGTCGACCTCTTCGAGCGCGGCGGAGGCGAGGCCCGCGGCCCACCGCGGGAGGTTCGCCGGGTCGGAGACGAAGGCGTACACCTCCGCGGCCGGAGCCTCGATCACGACGCCCACGGGGCGCGATTCGTACAGGGTCATCCGCTCGTCCTTCCTCTGCAGCCGGTCAGTGCTCGTCGCCGAAGCTGGCGACCAGCAGCGCGGCGAGCGCCGTCCGCTCCAGCATGCCCTCGATGCCGATCGCCTCGCTGCGCGCGTGCGCACCCTCGCCCGGGGCGCCGAGCCCGTCGAGGACCGGCAGGCCCAGCGCGGCGACGAGGTTGCCGTCGCTCGCCCCGCCGACCGCGATCTCGCGGAGGGGGACGTCGATCCGCTTCGCGACCCGCTCGGCCCTGCGGTAGAGCGCGGCGACGGAGGCGGTCCGCTCGAAGACGGGCCGCTCCCAGGAGCCGCGCACCTCCAGCCGGATGCGCGGGTCGGCGGCGGCGAGCGCGTCGAGCTCGGCCTCGACGCGGGCGGCCTCGGCGGATCCGCGGATCCGCGCCTCCAGCTCCAGACGCACGCGGGCCGTCGTCACGTTGACCCGCGAGCCGCCGGAGACCACTCCGATGTTGACCGAGGTGCCCTCCTCCTCCCGCGCGATCGCCAGCACCCGCGGGATCAGCGAGCCGAGCTCGTGGATCGCGCTCGCCCCCTTCTCCGGCTCGACCCCGGCATGCGCCTCGACCCCGACCACGTCGATCACGAAGCGCCCGATGCCCTTGCGCGCCGTCTTGACCGCGTCGCCGATCGCGCCCTCGAACACCAGGACCGCGTCGGCGCCCGCGCACTGCCGCTCCAGGAACGGGCGGGAGGCGGCGCTGCCGATCTCCTCGTCCCCGCTCATCACCAGGCGGACGGCCGGATGCGGGACGCCGGCGTGGCGGAGCGCGGCCACCAGCCACACCATCTGCACCAGCCCGGCCTTCATGTCGTAGCTGCCCGGTCCGCTCAGGCGGTCGCCGTCGACGGCGAAGGGCCAGGAGCGGGTCGTGCCCAGGGGCCACACCGTGTCGTAGTGGCCGAGCAGCGCCACGAACGGACGCGTGCCGCGGTGCGGTCTCGCGCCGCCGCTCGCCGGGACGGTCCAGCTGGTCGCGGTCGGCGCGTCCTGCGCACGCTGGTGCTGCACGTCGGCGTCGTGCCCGAGCCGCTCTCCCACCCAGTGCACCAGGAAGGCGTGCAGATCGCCGAGCGCCTCGAGGGAGTCGCTGGGGCTCTCGATCATCACGAGGTGCCGGACGTCGTCGAGCATCCGCGAGCGGTTGTCGCGGAGGAAGGAGCGCACGCGGGCGGCGTCGTCGGCATCGGGGAAGGTCATCGACTCCGGAGTACCAGAGTGGGGCCGCTCGCGCGAACCGGCTGAACCGTTCGGGCCCCCGTTACGTTGGTGCAGGAAGAGGTGGAGATGTCCGAGGATCAGGCCCAGATGCTGCGTGCGCTGCACGACGAGCACGCCAGCGCGCTCTGGCGGTTCGTGCTGCGCCTGACCGGCGACCGCCAGATGGCGGAGGACGTCGTGCAGGAGGCGCTGCTGCGCGCCTGGAAGCACCCCGAGATCCTCGCCCAGGGCGAGGCCGCCGCCCGCTCCTGGCTCTACACCGTGGCCCGGAACCTCGTCATCGACGACCGCCGCAGCGCCCGCTACGCCCGGGAGCTGGGCACGGACGAGGTCCCCGAGCGCCCGACCGCCGACCGCACCGACCAGGTGCTCGACGCCTGGCTGCTCTCGGACGCGCTCAGCGGACTGAGCCACGACCACCGCGCCGTCATCGTGCACGCCTACTACGGCGGCCGCACGGTCACCGAGATCGCCGCGCTGCTGGGGATCGCCCCGGGCACCGTCAAGTCTCGGATGCACTACGGGATGCGGGCCCTCAAGCTCGCACTGCAGGAGCGGGGGGTGACGGAGCTGTGAACCGCGACCCCTCCTCCGACGACCGGCACGACGACCCCTTCCGCGACTGGGACGCCGCGTACCTCCTCGGATCCCTGACCGCTGCCGACCGCCGCGAGTACGAGCTGCACCTGCGCGCCTGCCCCGGCTGCCGCGAGTCCCTCGCCGAGTTCGTCCCGCTGCCGGGCCTGCTGGCCCACCTGCCCCAGGACGAGGCGATGCGCCTGGTCGAGAAGCCGGAGGCGGCCGGCGATCCGGCTCCGGCGGCACTGCTGACCCGCCTCGCCGCGGCCACCGACTCCGTCCGCCGCCGCACCCGGCTGCGCATCGCGGGCCTGGTGCTCGCCGCCGCGGGCGTCTCGGCCGCCGCCGCCGTCGCCCTGCCGCTCGCGATCGGTCCGTCCCTCGCCCCCGTCGAGACCGTCGGCTCGACCGTCTCGCTCGTCGCGGCTCCGGGCGTCCCCGTCGAGGCCTCCGTGCGATTCGTGCCGCAGCAGTGGGGCACGCGGATCGACATGGACTGCAGCTGGGCCGACACGGCCGAGCAGTACGCGGGCTCGGCCGGTTACGTCCTCTACGTCACGGACACCTCGGGCGGCACCGAGGCCGTCGGATCGTGGACGAGCGCGCCGGGGACGACGATGGAGCCCAGCCTCGCCACCGGGCTCCCGCTCTCCGAGATCGCCTCGGTCGAGGTGCGGCTGCAGGGATCGGACACCGTCGTGCTCACCGGCCGCCCCTGAGCGGGCCGCCGGATTCCCAGGTGCGCGCTCCGCGGACTGAGTAGCTTCTCAGTCATGACGATCGCGACCCTCGCCCTCGCCCCCGCCTCCGTGGCGACCGCCTCCTCCTCCGACAGCATCGACGAGCTCTCCGGGCTCGTCGGCGTCGCCGCGCGGGTGATCGCCGCGCTCGGAGAGGCGGGCGTCGGCCTGCTGACGCTGATCGAGACGGTGTTCCCGCCGATCCCGAGCGAGCTCGTGCTGCCGCTGGCCGGCTTCCTCGCCCAGCAGGGCCGGATGAACCTGGTGCTGGTCGTGATCACGGCGACCCTCGGCGCCTACCTCGGCGGCCTGATCCTCTACGCGCTCGGCCACCGCATCGGCACGGAGCGCTCGATCCGCCTGCTCTCCAAGCTCCCGCTGGTCGACCGCGAGGACTTCGAGAAGGCGGTCGGCTGGTTCCGCCGGCACGGCACCTGGGCGGTCCTCTTCGGTCGCCTCATCCCGGGCGTGCGCAGCCTCATCTCGCTCCCCGCGGGGGCCGAGCGGATGAACCTGCTGCTGTTCTCGGGACTGACGATCCTCGGCTCCGGCGTCTGGAACGGCCTGCTGATCGGCCTCGGCGCAGCCCTGGGTACGCAGTACGAGCTCGTCGACCAGTACGCGGGCGTGCTCGACGCGATCATCTACAGCGCGTTCGGCGTGCTGCTGCTCGCGCTCGTGGTGCGCCGCGTGCGGCGGCACCGTGCCGCGGCGCGCACCGGATCGCGCCACTGACCTGCGTCCTCGGGCGGGCGGGCGCAAGGCCCCGCGCCACCCCGCCCCGGTGCCCTAACGTTCGAGGGGTCCGCACTCCCCGACGCGAAGGAACGCCATGTCCGAGACCGCCGCGCCCACGATGTCCCGCACCTCCGTCGAGCGCTGGTGGATCATCGCCGTCTCGCTGATCGCGATCGTGCTCGGCGTCATCGCCGTCCTGATCCCCGGTCCGACGCTGCTGACCGTCGCCATCGTCTTCGGCATCCACCTGATCGCCGCGGGCGTCTTCCGCCTGCTGCTGGCCTTCACCGCCTCGCGGCTCGATGCCCGGGTGCGCTGGCTCGCGGGCCTGCTCGGCGCCCTGATCCTGGTCGCGGGCATCCTGTGCCTGTCGAACCCGTTCGAGTCGCTGAGTGTCCTGGGCCTCGTGATCGGCGCGGGCTGGATCCTCGACGGCGTCTCGAGCATCACCAGCGGCCGCACCGTCGCCGGCCCCGCGTGGCTGCCGATCGCGGCAGGGATCGCCTCGGTCATCGCGGGCGTCCTGACGATCATCATGCCCGTGCTGGCGCTGGCCTCCTTCGTGACGGTCGCGGCCATCCTGCTGATCGTCGTGGGCGTCTCGGGCCTGCTCCTGCTCCCGGGCCGCACGAAGCGCCCCGAGAGCGCCGAGGCGTAGAACGCGCGGATGGCCGATCCCGATCTCGTCCCCGAGCTGCTCGTCGCCGACCTCGACCGGAGCCTCGGGTTCTGGTGCGGTCCCTGCGGGTTCCGGATCCACTACGCCCGACCCGAGGAGGGCTTCGCGTACCTGGTCCTCGGCTCCGCGCACGTGATGCTCGAAGAGGCGGGGAGGGGCCGCAACTGGATCGCGGCACCGCTGGAGCGCCCGCTCGGCCGGGGGATGAACCTGCAGCTGCACGTCGACGACGCCGACCGGACGGCAGCGGCGCTCGCCGAGGCCGGGACGCCGCTGTTCTCGCCGCTCGAGACCCGCTGGTACCAGGTCGGAGCGGAGGAGGCGGGCGTCCGTCAGCTGGTGGTGGCCGATCCCGACGGGTACCTGCTGCGGTTCCAGTCGTCGCTCGGACGCCGACCGGCCCGAGCGGACGTCCCCGTCGCTCCCTGACCGGCCGACCGCGCCACCATCCGCTCGGCTCGGGACGTCATGCCAGCGAGTGACGACCGTGACACTGCGCGGCTGGTTGCCTCGGAGACATGACGCAGCACCCCGCCACCGCGACCCTCCCGCAGGTCCCGCCCGCCGCCCTCTCCGAGCCCGCTATCGAGCAGGCCGCCTCGGCGGAGCACGAGCCCCTCGTCCGTCCGGCGGACCTGGTGTCGGCGCTCACGGGCGTCGCGCTCTGCTTCTTCTCCCTCTTCGTCTACGCCATCGCGCACTGGCAGTACTTCGGCGCGGACGTCGACGAGGTGAGCGTCCTCGGCTGGCTCGCGCCGCTGATCGCCGGCGTCGCCTGCCTGCTGTCGGCCGTCGTGTCCGTCGGGGTCCGCGCCTCCGGGCGCCGCGCCGAGCGGACCGCGGCATGATCCCCGTCCTCGCCGGGCCCGGCCTCGAGGCCGCGGAGCAGCTCCTCGTCCGCGCCGGATGCCTCCGCCCCGAGCACCCGTGGGCGGCCGGTGCCGCCACGGAGGCCGCGCCGCGGATCGACTTCGCCGTCCTCGCCGAGCAGGCGTGCCTCCTCGACCTCTCGGAGGAGGCGGTCGCGCGCATCGCCGTGTCGCTCGCCACCGGCCGCCCCGTCGATCTGCGGAGCGCCTTCGGGCATCTCACGCGCGACCACGCCCGGCTCGTCATGACCGCGGTCGCCGCGGCCGCCGGGCACGACCGCGTGAGCAGCCGGATCCGCGTGGTCGGCGACGAGCGCCGGGTCGAGACGGCGCCGCCCCTGGCCGTCTGGCCCTCCTGACCCCCGCCCGCCCCGATCGGGCGGGCGCGCTCGCCGATCCGACCCGGCGCTCCGCGTGCCTCCGATGCTCCAGGCAGGTGAGCCGTTCGGAGGTGCCGTGCCGCCGACCCGCGTCGCTACGGCCTTTCGGAGGTGCCCGGTTTAGGGTGTCCGTGTGCAACGAGTCGACGATTTCCCAGGAGCCGGACCGGTGGCGACCTCACCCGAATCCGGTGACCAGGGGGAGGCGTCCGCGCATCGGCTCTCCCCGACGGCGACCTCTCCCGTGCAGGTGACGAGCGGCGAGGCCGGCTACCAGGGCGGCAACGTGGCCGATCCGGTGTGGCAGTCGTGGCGCGACGAGCTCGCCAAGGTCGGCGGTCCGTCGCCCCTGCTCCACTTCGTGGACTCGCCCCGGACGCGCATCGAGCTCTCGACCACGCACCCCGGCGGGCTGCCCCCGTTCATCTCGGGCAAGACGACGCTCCTCTCCTCGCTCATCCGCGACGAGCTCGCCCTGCGCACCGCGAAGAACGCCGCGGGTGCGATCACCGACAAGGGGATCGAGCTGCGCTCGGTCCGCGGCATCGAGGGCGTCCACCTCGCCATCGGCCTCGCCCAGTGGCGCGCCGGCGACACGGAGTTCACCGCACCCGTGCTCCTGCGCCCGCTCGCCATCCGCCGCTACGGCCGCGACTTCGAGCTCAAGCTCAAGGGCCAGCCCTACTTCAATCCGCAGCTCGCGCGCGCCCTCAAGCAGCAGTTCGGCATCACGATCGACCCCGAGCAGTTCGTCGAGCTGGCCGTGCAGAACGGCGTCTTCAAGCCGCAGCCGGTCATCGACCAGCTGCGCGGCCTGACCTCGCACCTGCCGTGGTTCGCCGTGCACCCGCGCCTCGTGGTCTCGAGCTTCGCCGACGTGGCGGGCGACATGCTCCGCGACGCCCGGATGCTCGAGCACCCCGTCCTCGACGCCGTCGCCGGGAACCCGGCCGCCAAGCGGGCGCTGCAGCAGTCGCAGAAGGTGGCGTCGATCATCCCGCAGGACGAGCGTCCTCCCGCGACCGACAACCTCCTCCTCGACGCGGACGCCGAGCAGGAGCAGGTGATCGCGAACATCGCGGCCGGCAACTCGCTCGTCGTGAAGACCCTTCCCGGCACGGGCGGCACCCAGACCATCGTCAACGCGATCGGCGCCCTGGCCGCCCAGCACAAGCGCGTGCTGGTCGTCAGCGCCCGCCGGTCGAGCCTCGACAGCATCCACCAGCGCCTGCTCTCGGCGGGCCTGGGCGGCATCGCGGTCGGGCCCCGCACGCTCCGCCGCGACCTCATCCAGTCGATCGGCCGCAACGAGAAGGCCGCGCGCCCCTCCGTCAGCGAGATCGACGACGCCCTGCTCCGGCTGCGGAAGGTGCTGCTCGACTACCGCGGCGCGCTCTCCCGGCGCGACGAGAGCTTCGGCGTCTCGGCGCTGCAGGCCCTCGAGGAGCTCGCCCGCCTCTCGCAGCTGCGGACGCCCCCGTCGACCGCCGCCCGCCTCGACCGCCGCTCCGTCACCGCTCTCGCGCACAGCCGCCCCGAGGCGACCCGGATGCTGATCGAGTCGGCGCGCCTGGGCGAGTTCCGCTACGGCCCGGGCGACTCGCCCTGGTACGGGGCCCAGTTCGACTCCACCGCCGACGCCGAGATCGCCCACGAGCTGGCCAAGCGCCTGCACCTGCGCGACCTGCCGCGCCTGCTCGACCGCGCCCAGGACGTCATCGGCCAGACGCGGATGCGCCCGTTCGAGTCGGTCGCCGAGCTCGGCATCTACCTGCGCCTGCTGCAGGACGTCCGCGAGACGCTGGACAAGTTCCAGCCGGCCGTCTTCGACCGCTCGATCCAGGACCTCATCGTCGCCACCTCGCCGCGCCGCGAGGCCGCCGAGATGTCGTCCACCAACCGCCGGCGCCTGAAGAAGCTCGCCCGCGAGTACCTGCGTCCCGGCGCGCACGTCACCGACCTCAACGCGGCGCTCCGCCGGGTGCAGCAGCAGCGGACGCTGTGGCAGCGCTACGCGGTCGCCGGCACGATCCCCGAGGTCCCGGTCGGCGTCGCCGACGTGCAGGTGGCCTACCAGCAGGTGACCGACCAGCTGAGCCGTCTCGACGAGCCGCTCGGCCGCCGCGGGACGAACCTGCAGCTCGCCTCGCTCCCTCTCGCCGAGCTGGCCTCGATGGTGTCCGGCCTCGCCGAGGACAGCGAGGTGCTGGCCAACCTCCAGGAGCGGACGACCCTCCTCGCCACCCTGCGCGACTGGGGCCTGGACCCGCTGCTCACCGACCTCTCGCGCCGCCACGTGCCGGCCGAGCTGGTCGCGGGCGAGCTGGACCTGGCCTGGTGGCGCTCGGCGCTCGAGATCATGCTGACCGACGAGCGTGCGCTGCTCGGCGGCAACACGAGCGTGCTCGACCGGCTCGAGGCCGACTTCAAGCTCGTCGACGAGGCGCACGCCGCCTCGAGCGCCGAGCTGCTGGCCTGGAAGCTCTCCGAGACCTGGAAGATCGGGCTCGTCGACTGGCCGCAGGAGCGCGATGCGCTGCGCGCGCTGCTGCGCACCGAGGCGGCGACGACCCCTCAGGAGCTGCAGAAGGCCGCCCCGCACCTCTCGCGCGTGCTCGCTCCGGCCTGGCTCGCCTCGCCGTACGAGGTGCACCGCATCGGCACCGAGACGACCTTCGACGCGGTGTTCCTCGTCGACGCCGGGGCGACCACGCTGGCCGAGAACGTCGGAGCGATCCGCCGGGCGAAGCAGGTCGTCGCGTTCGGCGACCCGGTCACGCAGACCCCCACTCCCTTCGGCCTGCGCGTCGACGAGACGCCGGAGTTCGGCTCCACCGCCTCGCGGACCGACGTGGAGGCGCTGCACGCCCAGTCGGCGCTCGCCCGACTCGGCGAGCTGCTCAACACCGTCACGCTCACCCGCAGCTACCGCGCGGGCGGCGAGGACCTGGCCGAGCTGGTCAACCGCCGCTTCTACGGCGGCCGCATCGACTCCCTGCCCTGGGCCGGCTCCTTCCTCGGACACGACTCGCTCCGCTTCCACTACATCGCGAGCGGGCACGGCATGCCCGAGAACGACTCCGGAGCCGTCGAGTCCGTCGACGCCGAGGTCGCGAAGGTGGTCGAGCTGGTGCTCGAGCACGCCGTGATCCGTCCGCGCGAGTCGCTGATGGTCATCACCGCGAGTCCTCGCCACGCCGTGCGGGTGCAGCAGGCGGTGCTGACGGCCTTCGCCAAGCGCACCGATCTGAGCGACTTCATCCTCGGCGACCGTCCCGAGCCCTTCGCCGTCGTGACGCTGGAGCAGTCGGTCGCGCAGAGCCGCGACCGCGTCATCTTCTCGATCGGCTACGGCCGGACGCCCCACGGCCGCCTGCTGTCGAACTTCGGCGCTCTCGCGGAGCCGGGCGGAGAGCGCCTGCTGGCAGTCGGTATGACCCGTGCCCGCCGCTCGATGGACATCGTCTCGTGCTTCCGCCCGGGCGACATCGACGAGTCGCGCATGCGCTACGGCATGGTCGCGCTCGCGCAGGTGCTGCAGGAGGCGGAGGACCGCGTCCAGCCGAGCGACCGCGACGACTACTCGGAGCCGATGCTGGTGGATCTCGCCGCGCGCCTCGAGCGCCGCGGACTCCGGGTCAACATCGGGCACAAGGGCAAGCTGGCCCTCGTCGCCGCGCACGGGACCCGTGCCGTGGTGGTCGAGACCGACCGCGACGTGAGCACGCAGAGCCTGCGCGTGTCGCTGCGCCTGCGTCCGGAGCTGCTGCGGCGGCTGGGCTGGCACTACTTGCGGGTGCACAACTTCGAGCTGTTCGCCGACCCCGAGGCCGTGGCCGCGCGGGTGGCCGGGCTGATCGGTGCGACCGCGGGGGAGGAGCAGACCCCTGCTCCCGCCGCCGGCGAGGCTGCTGCTCCCACCGCTGCTGCTCCCGCCGCTCCTGCTGCCGCCGCCGCTCCGGCGTCGGGGGAGACGCAGCCCGTCGAGCCGCTGCCGCGCGACTGATCGTGGCGCAGGATCCCGGCGCCCCCGCGGGTGCCGACCGCCCGTTGCGGCGCACCCGCGGCGGTCGGCGGGCGACGCTCCCCGCGAAGCCCGGCACCGATCCGTCCCCGCACGATGCTCCGGTCGCCGACCCCTCCGCGCCGCCCGCGCGCCCCGACACCGGCCCGAACGACGCGCGCCTGCGCCAGGACGTCCCCCCGCACTACTGACGTCAGCCGGACCGGTCGGTTATCCGCGAGTCGAGACATGTCCCGTCGGCGACCTCGGACCTCCCCCCGGCGCGCCCCCGCTCGACGAGCGGATGGACGCGTGGAGACAGGACCGATCGGTCCCCGCCAGAGTTGCTCATGGTCCCGATCGGCGACCTCCCGAAGGTGCAGGTGCCGTCCGAGCCGCGTGCCAGCGTTTCGGACGCACCGTTCGCACAACGCTCTGCGAGCCGTTCCCCCATCGGGAAGACGACAGAGCGACTCAGTCGACGTGCTTGCCGGAGTTCGCGGTGGTGGCGGTGCCGTTGTTGGCGAGCAGGTCGCGGATGTCGGCGAGGAGCTCGAGCTCGGTGGGGGCCTTGTCCTCCGCGGCGGGGGCGTCGGCGGCCTTCTTGGCGAAGGCGGCGTTCTTGAGGTGGTTGATCGGCAGGACGAACGCGAAGTAGAGGACGAAGGCGACGATCACGAACTGGATCAGGGCCGAGACGACCGAGCCGTAGGCGATGACGGTCGGGTCCTCGCCGTTCTCTCCCGGTCGGATGGGCCAGACCAGGGCCTCGAGGGAGGAGGCGTCGAAGATCACGCCGATGAGCGGGTTGAAGATCCCCGTCACGATCGCGTTGACGATGGTCGTGAAGGCGGCGCCGATGACCACGGCGACAGCCAGGTCGATGACGTTGCCGCGGAGGATGAACTCCTTGAAGCCGTTGATCATGATGGTTCCGTTTCTGCCGTGAGCGGTGGGTGGCGGGTCAGCTCCCGGAGGAGGAACCCGAGGAGGAGGACCCGGAGGAGCCCGAGGACGACGAGGAGGAGGACGATCCGGAGCCCGAGGACCCCGAGCCGGACGAGGAGCCGCCCGAGCCCGATGAACCCGAGGATCCGGAGGAGGAGCCGCCCGATCCCGAGGAGCCCGACGACGAGTCGGATGAGCCGGAGCCGGATGCGCCCGAGCCGGACGAGCCGGCACCCGAGGAGGAGGAGCCGCCCTCGCTCGACTTCCCGCCGGAGCGGGAGTCGGTGCGGTAGAAGCCCGAGCCGTTGAAGGTCACGCCGACCGCGCTGAACACCTTGCGCAGCGCCCCCTGGCAGCTCGGGCACTCGGTGAGCGTGTCGTCGGTGAACTTCTGCTGGATGTCGAAGGCGTTGCCGCACTGCGTGCAGCGGTAGGAGTAGGTGGGCACAGGGGGCTCCTCGGAGGCGGGTGGGGGAGAAGGAGGACGGGGTCAGTGGCGCAGGTCGACGATGCCGGAGGGAGTGACGACTCCGTCGACGGCCTGGTCGTGGACCTCGCTGGGCACCCGGTCGACGAGCTCGCTGTCGAAGACGACGGCGTAGACCGGCGGGCACTTCTCCATCGAGCCGAGGGTCTTGTCGAAGTAGCCGCGCCCCCAGCCCATCCGCATCCCCTGCCGGTCGACGGTGGCGGCCGGGACGACGATGAGGTCGACGTCGTTGATCGCGATGGGGCCGAGCAGCTGCCCGACGGGCTCGGGCATGCCGAACAGGCCCTGGGTCTCGGTGTGGCCGTCGCCGACCGCCCAGTCGAGCAGGCCGTCCTGGCGCGAGACGGGGAAGAGGACGCGGATGCCGTGGCTCTCGGCCCAGCCCAGGAACGGCCGGGTGCTCGGCTCGTCCGGAGCGGAGAGGTAGCACGCGAGGGAGCGGGCCCCCACGCGGGTGGCGAGCTCGATCAGGTGGGCGGTGATCTGCTCCGCGGCCTGGTCGCGAGCGGTCGAGGTCTGCGTGCGGCGGCGCTCGCGCAGCTCGGCGCGCAGCGCCCGCTTCTCGTGCGTGATGTCGGCTGGCATGCGCTCAGTCTAGAACCGGGCCCCGCGCCGGCCTCCGCACGGACGACCCTGAGGGACGCTCGTCCCGGACCGCCCCGGAACGGGGTCCGGCGCCTTCTGTCGCCGGTCCTGGCGCGAAACTCCCGCGACTTCCCCCGCCGCTAGGATGGCGCCCCATGGGCACTCGAATCCGCAAAGCAGTCATCCCCGCCGCAGGTCTCGGCACCCGCTTCCTGCCGGCGACGAAGGCCATCCCCAAGGAGATGCTGCCGGTCGTCGACAAGCCGGCGATCCAGTACGTGGTCGAGGAGGCGGCGGACGCCGGCCTCCAGGACGTGCTCGTGATCATCGGGCGCAACAAGAACGCGCTCGCCAACCACTTCGACTCGGTGCCCGAGCTCGAGCAGAACCTGTCCCAGAAGAAGGACGACAAGAAGCTCGAGCACGTCAAGTACGCCAGCGACCTCGCCGACGTGCACTTCGTCCGTCAGGGCGAGCCGAAGGGCCTCGGCCACGCGGTCTCCCGCGCGCAGCGCCACGTCGGCGACGAGCCCTTCGCCGTGCTCCTCGGCGACGACCTGATCGACGCCCGCGACCCGCTGCTCTCGCGCATGATCGACGTCGCCGAGCAGCGCGACACCACGGTGGTCGCGCTGCTCGAGGTCGACCCCGACCAGATCCACCTCTACGGCTGCGCGGCGGTCGAGGCGACCGACGAGGACGATGTGGTGCGGATCACCGGCCTGGTCGAGAAGCCCTCCAAGGAGGACGCCCCCTCGAACCTCGCGATCATCGGCCGCTACGTGCTGAAGCCCGACGTGTTCGGCGTGCTCGAGCACACCGCTCCGGGCAAGGGCGGCGAGATCCAGCTGACCGACGCGCTGGAGCGCATGGCCCAGGATCCGGCCGAGTTCGGCGGCGTCTACGGCGTCGTGTTCCGCGGCCGCCGCTACGACACCGGCGACAAGCTCGACTACATCAAGGCCATCGTGCAGCTCGCCTCCGACCGCGACGACCTCGGCAAGGACCTCAAGCCCTGGCTGAAGGACTTCGTCGCCGGCCTCTGAGCCCCGGCGAGCGCGCCTCCGGAACGGACGGGACCCCCTGCTGAGGCGGGGGATCCCGTCCGTTCCTCCGTTCCACGGAAGCACGGAATGCCCCGGAGTCCAGTCCCCCTCCCGCAGTGCGGCGGAGCAGTAGGGTCGCATCATGCCGCTCCCGATCCCGACGCTCACCGAGGGTCGTGTCACCGTCCGCCCCATCCGCGTGCGCGACGCCCGACCTCTCGAGCGGGAGCTGATCGCGAACCGGTCGTGGCTGCGCCAGTGGGAGGCGTCCGACCCCCGGGGAGGCGCCGCGTTCGACGTGCGCGCCAGCATCCGCTCGCTGCAGCAGAACGCGCGGGCCGGCGGCGGAGTGCCGTTCCTCATCGACTGGGACGGCGAACTCGCCGGGCAGCTCAACATCTCGAACATCGGGTACGGCTCGCTCTCCTCCGGGTCGATCGGCTACTGGGTGTCCGAGCGCTACGCCGGGCGGGGGATCACTCCGATCGCCGTGGCACTCGCTGCCGACCACGCCTTCCTCGACCTGGGCCTGCACCGGATCGAGATCTGCATCCGCCCGGAGAACCGGCCGAGCCTGCGCGTGGTCGAGAAGCTCGGCTTCCGCTACGAGGGCCTGCGGCGGCGCTTCATCCACATCAACGGCGACTGGCGCGACCACTTCTGCTTCGCCCTCGTGGCGGAGGAGGTGCCCCGCGGCGTGCTCCGCCGCTACCTCGACGGGCAGGTCCCGTCGGAGGTCGGCGTGCCGACCGACGCGGATCTCCGCGCCTCGCGCCGCTCGGGTCTCTCCGGACCCTCCGACGGCGCCGGTGTCCCTCCGACGGGGCCCCGACTGATCCGCGATCCGCACGGACACACCTACCCGTAATGACGGACGGGAGTGCCCGGTGCTCCTAGCGTTGTCCGCATGAGTAGCGACTGGCTGGGCGGGGGCGTCGTCTGGGCGCTCGCCGCCGTTCTGTGGGTCGCCTATTTGATCCCCACGTGGATGCGCAGGCGGTCGTACAACGCGACCGAGCGCAACGCGGTGAGGCTGCAGCAGACGCTGCGGATCCTCGCCGAGACCGCGGAAGTGCCCGAGCACGTGCGTGCGGAGGCGACGGCCCGCGAGGTGGCGCTGCAGCAGCGCCGGCTCCGGGTGACCGAGACACGACGACGAGCCGAAGAGAAGGCACAGGCGATGGAGCTGGCACAGGCGGAGAAGGCGGCGCGCGACGCGCTGCGACGGGCGACCGCGAGCGCACGGCGGAGCACGCGGTCAGGGCCCTCGGTCCTGCGCTGGCGCCAGGGCGCCGCGCTGGCCGTGCTGGTCGGGGCGGTCGCCGCGCTGGTCGGGCTCGTGATGCTGCCCTTCGGCGGCACGGGTGCGGTGCCGCTCGTCGGCCTGCTCCTCGCCGTCGCGGGGCTCGGCACGCTGATCCTGCTGGCTCCGGGTCGCCGCCGCGCCGCCGCTCCGGCCGCGACAGCGACGACGGCCGCCGCGACCGAGCGCCGGCGCGCCGAGGTCTTCGAGGCCGAGCTCGCCGAGGAGGCGGCGGACGACGCCTCCGAGGAGCTCGCCGAGGACCGTGCGAGCTGGACGCCGCAGCCGCTCCCCAAGCCGCTCTACCTGTCCCGGGGCACGGTCGCCGCCTCCGCGATGGCGTCGATCGACGCCGTGGAGCGCCTGCGCACCGCCGCGGCGGAGGCGGAGCTCGCCCAGCGCGCCGCCGCGACCGCTCCCGAGGTGGCGCCGCTGCGCGTCCCGCGTGCCGCCGCTCCCGCTCCCGAGGCCCCGCGTCCCTCCTCCCGCTTCGCCGCGATGGGCGTCGTGGACGGCGTCGACGCGATCGACCTCGACCAGGCGCTGCAGCGCCGCCGCGGGGCCTGACGCGAGTGCGAGGCGCCTGCTCGTCCGTGCTAGTGTGGACGAGTTGTTCGGGCCGGTGACGGCTCGGAAGGCAGGGGTCCGTGGCGCAGTTGGTAGCGCGCTTCGTTCGCAATGAAGAGGTCAGGGGTTCGAATCCCCTCGGATCCACCACCACGGAAGGCCCGCTCGAGAGAGCGGGCCTTCCGTGTTCTCCCGGCGGCCGGATCGGGAACCTCGCCTGTTCGGCGGGTCGACCGCCTCGCGGCCTCGACGCGCTCGTCGGCGGAGGAGTGGTCCGTTGGATCGGCTTCGGTATTAGGCGTCTCCGCCGATCCTGGCTCGACCGCCGAGGACGGCGACTCCCGTCGAGACTCCGGCGACTGCGACCATCGCGACGATGCCCAGTGCACGGAGCACGAACGCCTTGTGCTCCGAATCCTTCAGCGCTTCGTCATCGATCGCTTCTTTGAACAGCCGAAGGACCGAGTAGCGGTCCGCCGCGCTCAGGGTGTCACGATCCAGTTCGCGGTTCAGGACGGCGCGGTACTCGGCGAAGGCCCTATGAACCTTCTTCTGACTCTTCCAGTTGGCTCGAACGGCTGAACTCGCCTGATCTCGCACTTCACTGAACGAGTCGAGGACGAGATTCTTGAAATCCGGGAACTGCTCGACGACCTTCAGGGCGAGCTCCTCGCTCATGTTCGGCAGCTCGGATGCGAACGCGATGAACTTCTCTTTCGACAGATTCCTCCAGGAGTCGATACCGATCCTCTGCTTGAGATCGTCCTCGTTCGAGTAGTCCATGCTGATCCTTCTTCCCTCCACGGCGACGGCCGATCATCGCCTCAGAGTATCGAGGAGGAGCCGTCGGTCCACGTGCTCTCCGGGCGGGAGAGCGCGCGGGCCGGTCGTGCAGGTCCTGACGATCGGGCGCCTGAAGCTGTGGGCCGCCCGCCTCCGCGCGTCCTCCGTGTCCCCCATCCGGGCCGCGCCGGACGGGAGCCGCCCTCCTCCGGTCCGTCGGGGGAGCCGCGGCGACGTACGCTCGCCCCTCGTGCTCTCGCAGCACGCGAGGCACTCGAACGATGGACGACCAGGGGACGGGACGACATGGGGACCACAGCACACAGGGCACGGCGGAGAGCGGCAGGGGTCGGCGCGGGGGCGATCGCGCTCCTGGCGGGGCTCCTGGCGGCACCGCCGGCGCAGGCGTCCGGGACGCAGACGCTGCTCGCGCTCGGCGACTCGATCACGCGCGCGGCGACGACCTGCGGGGTGAACCGCGACTGCGTCGAGAACTCCTGGGCGACGGGATCGGCGCCCGCGGTCGACTCGATCGCGAGCCGGATGGCGGCGGCGGATCCGCGGACGGCGGTCCGCGCGGTGAACTACGCGAAGTCGGGCGCGGTCATCAGCGGCGTCGAGTCGCGGATCGACGCCGCGGTCGCGGCCGGGGAGGAGCCGGACGTGGTCACGCTGCTGATCGGCGGCAACGACCTCTGCTCGCTGAGCCTCTCGCCCGACTCCCGCGACGGCTACGCGATGACGCCCGCGGCCTCCTTCGCCGCGTCGGCGACCCGGATCCTGCGCTCGATCGGCGAGGAGTGGCCGGAGGCGACGGTGCTCGTCGGCTCGGTCCCGGACATCGAGTCGGAGTGGGAGGCCGTGAAGCCGACGCCGGGCGCCGCGATCTGGGCCTGGGGCGGGGTCTGCCGGACCCAGCGCGGAGTCGACGCCACGACCGGAGCCCCGCTGACCGGCTCGGCCTACACCGCCTCGCTCGCGGCGGCGGAGGACCGGGAGGCCGACTTCAACGAGGCACTCGAATCGGCCTGCGCATCCACCGCGAACGACTGCGTCTGGGACGGCGGCGCCCTCACGGCGGCTCCGATCTCGCTCGACCAGCTCTCGACGGACGTCGACTACTTCCACCCGAACGTCGCCGGCCAGGCGATGATCGCGGAGGAGCTGTGGACGGCCTGGGGCCTCGGCGACGAACCGGCTCCGGCTCCGACCCCGACTCCCACGTTGGCGCCCACCGCGGCACCTGCTCCGGCACCCACGGGCTCGCCCGCGCCGTCGCGCGACACGACGGCTCCGAAGACCGTCATCACCGCGCCGACGAGCGGATCGACGGTGCGCGGCTCTGTCACCCTGGTCGCCACCGCCAAGGACGACGTCGGCACGACGAAGTTGAGCTTCTGGAGCGGAGCCACGCGGCTGGGCGACGCGACGAGGGCGTCGGACGGCACGTGGCGCCTGACCGTCTCGGCCTCCTCCTACCCGGCCGGGCGGTACGCGATCGTCGCGCACGCCTACGACGCCGCAGGGAACCTCGGGCGGAGCTCTTCGATCACCCTCAAGCGCTGAGCGGCTGAGGGGGCCGTCCGTCACCGGCCCCCTCAGCCCCGCGCGACGAGCAGCACGTCGGGACGATCCCAGTTCTCGACGGTCTGCAGCACCCAGAAGATCCCGAAGAGGGCGAGCGCGACGGCCTCGCCGAGCAGGAGCCACTGCTCGCCGAGAAGTTCCGCTCCCCGCCCCGTGAGAAGCAGGAGCACCAGCGCCGCATCGACCGCGGCGATCAGCACCGCGAGAACGGCGTAGCAGCGGGAGTAGAAGCGCGGCGTCCCCGGCCCGCTCGCTCCCTCCTCGCGCACCGCGACGGCGTGCAGACCCGCGGTGACGGCGATGAGGAGGAAGAAGACGCCGGCGGCGGCGTAGTGGCCGAGCCGCAGGAATGACGGGAGCGTGCTCTAGGCCGCCAGAGCGATCAGGAGGGCGGCGGCGATCGCGGTGCGGACGAGCGCCCAGCGGTCGAGGACCCGGTCGAGGGCGAGCAGGATCACGGAGGCGACGAGGACGGCCGCGGCCGTGACCAGGTAGGCGGGCAGGGAGGCGGCGACCTCACCCGCGGCCGTCGCGGGAAGGCACGACGCCCCTCCCGCCGGGCACACCGCTCCCTGGAGGCGCTGCAGCTCCTCCGAGGCGAGGGGCACCGGCACGATCGCGATGACCGGCGCCGTCATGCCCGCCAGCAGCAGGAGGAAGCGCCGCACGCTCCTCCCGGCGAGGACGACCAGCGCGACGCCGACCGCGAAGAGCGCCCCGGTGAAGAGGGAGCGGACCGGGGTGTAGTACGAGGCGCTGATCGAGCGCAGCGGGCCTCCGACGACGAGCTGGTGGACGAGGCCGGCCGTGAGGAGCACCACGGCCGCCACCAGGGAGAGGCGGACGTAGCGGTAGGTGCGGAGGGAGGAGACGGCGCCGCCCCCGCCCAGCGCGTCGCCGCGGGCCACCCGGCTACTCCGCGCGCAGGCCGGAGGAGGCGAGGGCGAAGTCGACGTCGATGCGGATCGCGACGCGGAGGGGGTTCGGGCGCGGGGTGCGGTAGCGCTGGGAGTAGAGCTCGACGGCGTGCTGCACGGCGTCCGGCTCCTCCTCGATCGTGGCCGGACCGCCCAGGCTCAGCCACCGGATGCCGTCGACCTGCCCGACCGTCGCGGTGCCGCCCCGCCGGACGTTGAGCACCTTCTGGCTCTCGCGGGAGGTGATGACGCGGACGACGCCGTCCTCGTAGGTGAAGCCCACGGCGACCACGTGCAGGCGGCCCTGGCGGCCGGGGGTGGAGAGGGTGGCCAGGTGGCGCTCGGTGACGAAGGCGAGGCCGTCGGCGCTCAGGATGCTCATCCCGCGAGCGTAGCCGGAGGCGCCGACGCGCTCCTGGGGGCGGACCGCCGGTCAGCCCTCGAGGATCAGCGCCTCGCCCTGGCCGCCTCCGCCGCAGAGCGCGGCGACGCCCAGACCGCCGCCCCGGCGCCGGAGGGCCAGCGCCAGGTGCAGGGCCAGCCGTGCTCCGGAGGCGCCCACAGGGTGGCCGAGCGCGATCGCCCCGCCGTCGAGGTTGACCGCCTCGGGCTCGACGCCGAGATCGTCCGCCGACTGGAGGACGACGGAGGCGAACGCCTCGTTGATCTCGATCAGGTCCAGGTCGGACACCGCTGCACCGCGGCGGCCGAGCGCCCGGAGGATCGCCGCCGACGGCTGTGAATGCAGGGAGTTGTCCGGTCCGGCGACCTGCCCGTGCTCGGCGACGGTCGCGAGCCAGGGCAGTCCGCGCTCGCGGGCCCAGCCGCGGGACACGACGACCAGCGCGGCGGCGCCGTCGGTGATCGGGGACGAGCTGCCCGCGGTGATCGTGCCCTCGGGTGAGAACGCGGGGGCCAGCCGGGCGAGCGTCTCGACCGTGCTGTCCTCCCGGATCCCGTCGTCGGCGGACACGACGAGGTCCGGTCCGCGCCGCTGCGGCAGCGCGACCGGCACGATCTCCTCGGCGAGCACGCCGGTGGACCGGGCCGCGGCGGCCCGCTGGTGCGAGAGCGCGGCGAAGGCGTCCTGGTGTTCGCGGCGGATGCGCCGCGCGGCGTTGCCGTCGTCGGTCACTCTCCCCATCAGGCGGCGGTCGAACGGATCGAGCAGGCCGTCGTGGAGGAGTGCGTCCTCGAGCGGACGCGGACCGACACCCAGGCCCGAGCGGGACCCGAGCAGGAGGTGCGGCGCGTTGGTCATCGACTCCTGCCCTCCGGCGACGACCACCTGCGCCTCGCCGAGCCGGATCATCCGCGCCGCGTCGATCACCGCGGTGAGACCCGACAGGCAGAGCTTGTTGATCGTGACCGCCGGGACGTCCCAGCCCAGACCCGCGAGGACCGCGGCCTGCCGGGCGGGGCCCTGACCGGCTCCGGCCTGGATCACCTGGCCGAGCACGACCGCGTCGACGTCGGCCGCGGAGGCGCCCGAGCGCTCGAGAGCCCCTCGGATCGCAGCGGCGCCGAGCTCGACGCCCGAGAGCGGCGCGAAGGCTCCGGAGAACCGGGCGAACGGGGTGCGGGCGCCCCCCAGGATCACGGGGGTGGTGTCGTCAGTGGACACGGGGACTCCTTCTCGACGGTGAGAGCGGGGGAAGCGGTGGGGAGACGGATGCCGGGAGCCGGCCCGGCTCAGGGAACGAGAAGGATCTTCCCGCGGACGTGGCCGTCCTCGCTGAGCCGGTGCGCCTCTGCGGCCTGCTCGAGCGGGAGGCGCGGACCTGTCGCGACCGCGAAGCGCCCCTCGCTCGCCAGCCGGGCGGCCAGCGGCACCCCCTCGCGGCGGAGGCGCTGCTCCTCCTCGGTCAGCGGCACGGGACTGCCGCCGCTCCAGGCCCGGATGCCCAGCTCTCCCGCGCGAGGGCCGGCGACCACCGTTCCGACGTGCTGCGGATCCGCCACCAGCGCGAGCGAGGCGGCGAGCGCCTCGTCCGTCCCGGCCGCGTCGAGCACGCGGTCGACGCCCTCGGGCGCTGCGGCGCGCAGCCGCTCGAGCAGTCCGGGCCCGTAGGCGACCGGCACCGCTCCGAGCGCGCGCAGCGCCTCGTGGTTCGCCGGGCTCGCCGTGGCGATCACCCGGGCTCCGCGGTCGACGGCGAACTGGATCGCCGCCCGTCCTACCGCGCCGGCGCCCGCGTGGACCACGAACGTCGATCCCTCCGCGACGCCGAGCGAGACCACCGCCTGGTAGGCGGTGGAGACCGGGATGCCGAGCGCGGCCGCCTCCTCGAAGCCGAGTCCGTCGGGGAGCGGATCGAGGGAGTCGGGGGAGACCGCGACGGCGGTCGCGTAGGTGCCGGTGGCGCCGCTGACGATGACCCGGTCGCCGACGCTCCAACCGGCCACTCCCGGACCGACGGCGGAGACCACGCCGGAGCCGTCCGACCCGAGCCTCCGCGGACCGTCGAACGGCGGGCTCGGGCGCAGGCCGGAGCGCACCTTCCACTCGATCGGGTTCACGCCGGCCGCGCGGACGGCGACCACCACGATTCCGGGCCCCGCCTCGGGTTCCGGCGCCTCGACGGTCTCGAGCACCTCGGGCCCGCCGATCCGCTCGTACTGCACGATCCTCGCCATGTCGTCCTCCTCCTCGCGGGCCACCGCCCGCTCCGGTCGCCTCAGTCCAGCAGACTCTCGCGCACCTGGCGGCGCAGCACCTTGCCGATCAGCGAGGTCGGCAGCTCGTCCACCGGGACGATCCGCCTGGGCACCTTGTAGGGCGTCAGGTGCAGCCGGCAGAAGTCGCGCAGCGCCTCCGGATCCACGGCCGTCCCGGCCCGCAGGACCACGGCCGCCGCGACGCTCTCGCCGCCGTCCTCGCGAGGGAGCCCGACGACGGCCGCGCGCGTCACGTCCGGGTGCGACTCCAGCACTCCCTCGACCTCGGAGGGGGAGACGTTGAAGCCGCCGGTGATGATGAGCTCCTTGGCCCGGTCGACGATCGTCACGAAGCCGTCGGCCGAGACGGTCGCGATGTCGCCCGTGCGCAGCCAGCCGCCGGGGAGGAGGGCCTCGGCCGTCTCCTCCGGCCGCTTCCAGTACCCCTGGAACACCTGCGGCCCCCGGAGCAGGAGCTCGCCGGACTCGCCCGGGCCGCGGTCGACCGACGGATCGGCGGGGTCGACGAGGCGGATCGTCGTGCTGGGGAACGGCACGCCCACCGTGCCGGGCCGGCGGGTCGGGCCGACCGGGTTGCCGAGGGCGACCGGCGAGCTCTCGGTCATTCCGTAGCCCTCGACCAGGAGTCCCCGGCTCGCGCGCTCCCAGCGGTCGACCGTCGCGACCGGCAGGCTCATCGCTCCCGAGATCGCGAAGCGGATGCCGCGCAGGTCGAGCTCGTGGCGCTCGGAGGCGCGGGCCAGCGCGTCGTACACGGGCGGCACCGCGGGGAGGAAGGTGGGCGGCGACGACTTCGCGGCCGCCTTCACGAGGCCGACGTCGAAGGTCGGGAACAGCACGACCTTCGCGCCGATGCTGATCGCGAAGGTCAGGCACAGCGTCAGCCCGTAGGCGTGGAACAGGGGGAGCACCGCGTAGAACGTCTCGTCGCCCTCGCGCAGGCCCGGCACCCAGGCGCGGCCCTGCAGGGCGTTCGCGCGGAGGTTCGCGTGCGAGAGGATCGCGCCCTTGGGTGTGCCGGTGGTGCCGCTCGTGTACTGCAGCAGGGCCGTGTCGCCGAGGACCGGGCGCGGGTGCGAGCGCGCGATGCGGCGGTTCTTCAGCAGCGACGCGAAGGGCACCAGGGAGCGGCTGCGGGGGGTCGCGGTCAGCTTCTCGCGCGACCGGCGCACCGACGGCAGGGGGAGCCGGAGCGCCAGGCGCTTGCCGAGCGGGAAGGAGCGGGTGAGGTCGACGGAGACGACGCGCTCGATACCCAGGTCGGCGGGCATGGTCGCGACGACGTCGGCGATCTTGTCCCAGACGACCGCGAACCGGGCGCCGTGGTCCTCGAACTGCCGCCGCAGCTCGCGCGGCGTGTAGAGCGGGTTGTGCTCGACCACGATCGCTCCGAGGCGGAGAGCGGCGTAGAACGCCACCACGTGCTCCGGGCAGTTCGGGAGCACCAGCGCGACGCGGTCGCCGGCGCGCACGCCGAGGCGCCGCAGGCCCTCCGCCGCGCGCGCGACCTGCTCGCCGAGCTCGGCGTAGCTGGTCTCGGCGCCGAAGAACTCGAGGGCGGTGCCGCGGCGGTACCGCGCGACCGAGTCCTCGAGCAGGTCGACGAGGGTCTGGGTGGGAGGGTCGATCTCGGCGGGCACGCCCTCCGCGTAGGAGGTCAGCCACGGCTTCGTCGCCAGGTTCGAGGATCCGGAGGTCACGGGCCGAGTATCGGGCACCCGCCTCCGCACTTCCTCCGAGGCGCGCGGAGGGGGTGCCGCGCCGGGCGCGGGAGCGGCAGGCTGGCGGCATGAGCGCAGCCATCGACCTCCTCCGCGACGCCTTCGGCCGGGTGCACGAGAACGTGCACGCCGTCCTCGACGACAGCACCCCCGATCAGCTCGCGTTCCGCGCGGACGCCCGCTCGAACTCGCCCGCCTGGCTCGTCTGGCATCTCGTCCGGGTGCAGGACGACCACCTCGCCCCGCTCGCCGGCCACGAGCAGGTGTGGACGGCCGACGGCTTCCACGGCCGGTCCGGCCTGCCCTTCGGGCCCGACGAGACCGGCTACGGGCAGGAGCCGGCCGAGGTGGCGGCGCTCGCCGCGGTGCCCGCCGCGCTGCTCGCGGAGTACGCCGACGCCGTGCACCGGCAGACGCTCGCCCTCCTCGACACGCTCGGCGACGAGGACCTCGCGCGCGTCGTCGACGAGCAGTGGGATCCGCCGGTGACCCTCGGGGTGCGGCTGGTCTCGGTGATCGACGACGACACGCAGCACGTCGGCCAGGCCGCGTACGCGAAGGGTCTCGCCGAGCGCTCGGCGCGCTGAGCCCGGCCTCTACGCTGGCGGGATGCGCGCGCTCCGGACCCTGCCCGCGAGCGCGGTCCTCGCCCTCGCCACCGCGCTGACCCTCGTCGGCTCCTGGATCCCCTCCTACTGGAACGACGAGGCCGCGACCCTCCGCCTGGCGCGGCTCCCGGTGGGCGAGCTCCTCGCCTTCGTGCAGGAGAAGGACGCGGTGCACCTGGTCTACGGCCTGCTGATGCACGGCTGGATCGCGATCGCCGGGGAGTCGGAGCTCGCGGTGCGGGCGCCGTCCGCTCTCGCCACGGGAGCGGCGGCGGCGGGCGTCGTCGTCCTGCTGCGCTCGTTCGACCGGCCCCGGGCGGCACTCCTCGCCGCCGCGGTGCTCGTGCTGCTCCCGCGGTCCTCGTTCTCGGGGACCGAGGCGCGATCCTCCGCTCTGGCCACCGCGCTCGTGGTGGGAGCGGCGGTCCTCGTCGTGCGGGCGGCGCGCTCCGGAGGAGCCCTGCGCTGGATCGCGTTCGCGGCCGTCGCGGGTCTGGCGGACGCGGTGTTCCTCTACTCCGTGCTGGTGCTGCCGGCTCTCGTCGCGCTCGCCGCGGCCGCGGCGCCCCGGGGTGCCGTGCGGGCTCTCCCGGCGAGCGCCCTCTCTGCACTGGGCGCCGTGCCGGTGCTGCTCCTCGCCGCCGGGCAGAGCGGCCAGGTCGGCTGGCTCCGCTCGCAGCCGGTGACCGCGTTCACCGTCCTGGTCGAGCCGTTCTTCGGATCCGCGTGGTGGCTGGCCGGGATCGCCGTCGCGCTCCTCGCGGTCGCCGCGGTGCGGGGCGGCCTGCGCGGGCCGCTCCTGCCGGCCCTCGTCCTCTGGATCGTGCTGCCGACGGCGGTGCTGGTGCTCGGGACCCTCCTCGTCGAGCCGATGTTCACTCCGCGCTACCTCGCGTCGAGCACGCCCGCCCTCGCGGTCCTCCTCGGCCTCGCGCTCGACTCGTTCAGGGCCCGGACGGGCGTCGCCCTCCTCGCCCTGATCGCGGTGGCCGCCCTGCCGGTCCTGGTGCAGATGCGCACGGTCACCGGGAAGCCGGACGGGCAGGACCTCCGCGGTCTGGCGGCCGCCGTCGAGGAGCGGGCCCGTCCGGGCGACGCCGTCCTCCTCGGCTCCTCCGGGACGGTCTCGCTCCGGCCCCGCCTGGCGCTCGCCGCCTACCCGGAGGCGTTCGCGGGCGTGGACGATGTCGCCCTCGCCGCTCCGTACAGGACGACGGGCACGTATTCGGACGTCCTGCTGGAGGGCCAGGCGCTGCGCGCCGCGCTCGCCGGGGAGGACCGGGTCTGGCAGGCGCTGCCGGAGGGCGAGGCGGACGCGGTGCTCGCTGAGGCGGGGTTCGTCGCGCGCGAGCGGATCCGGGTGCCGACGACCGTGCTGACGCTGTGGGAGCGTCCGGAGGGCCGCTGATCCGGAGCGCTCGGGGCGTCGCAGCCCCGGAGTGGAGAGACGCCGGAGTGCCCGGAGCCCCGCCGACGGGGAGCCGCTACCCTTGTCCCCGGCGCCGTCGCAGAGCGGTGGCGTCCGCGGAGCGAGGACCGCGCCACCGAGAGGACCCGAACGTGACGTTGCCCGAGACCACCACCACCGCCATCGCGAAGCGGAAGGGGCGCGACGTCGCCCCCGAGATCGCGCGCTCCTGGTTGCTGGTGAACGCCACCCGCACCGAGACGTTCGACGCCGCGCACGCGTCCCGCGCCGACCAGATCGTCCTCGACATCGAGGACGCGGTCGACCCCAAGGCGAAGCCCGACGCGCGGACCGACGTCGCGGAGTGGCTGACCGGCGAGAAGCGCGCCTGGGTCCGCATCAACGACCACTCCACCCCGTTCTGGTCCGACGACGTCGACGCGCTGAAGGGCCTGCCCGGCCTCGCCGGCGTCATGCTCGCCAAGACCGAGGCCGCTGAGCACGTCACCGAGACCTTCGATCGCCTCGGCGGCTCCACCCCGGTGCTCGCCCTGGTCGAGTCCGCCCTCGGCATCGAGGAGGCGGTCTCGATCGCCCGCGCCCGCGGCACCTTCCGCCTCGCGTTCGGCAGCGGCGACTACCGCCGCGACACCGGCACCAGCGCCGACGACCTCGCGATGGCCTACCCGCGCTCGCGCCTGGTCGTCGCCTCGCGCATCGGCGACCTGCCCGGCCCGATCGACGGACCGACCGTCTCGAACAGCCACCCCGTGCTGCGCGAGCAGTCCGCGCTCACGGTCTCGCTCGGCCTCACCGGGAAGCTCTGCCTCGACACCGAGCAGCTCGCCGTGATCAACGAGGTCATCAGCCCGACGCCGTCCGACGTCGCCTGGGCCCGCGACTTCCTCGACGACTTCGAGGCCCGCGGCCGCGTCATCCGCGACGGCAGCGACCTGCCCCGGCTGGGCCGCGCCAAGAAGATCGACAAGCTGGCCACGGCGTTCGGCGTCAACCCGCTGTGATCCGTCGCGGGGAGAGCGCCTCCGCGGCACACTGAGGGAGCCGCGGAGACCCTCCCGCGCAGGACGGAGACTCCGATGGGCGCGGTCAGCACCTTCCTCTGGTTCGACGACGGAGCGGGGGAGGCGGCGCGCTTCTACACGGAGCTGGTGCCGAACTCGCGGATCACCGGAAGCCAGGTGCTGCCGGAGGGCTCCCCGTCGCCCGGCGAGGTGCTGTCGGTGACGTTCGAGCTCGACGGGCAGCGGTTCCAGGCGATCAACGCCGGGCCGCGGTTCCCGTTCACCGAGGCCGTCTCGATCGTCGTGACCGTCGGCGACCAGTCCGAGCTCGACCGGCTGTGTGACGCCCTGATCGCGGACGGCGGCGAGGAGAGCCGGTGCGGCTGGCTCCGCGACCGCTGGGGGCTGTCCTGGCAGATCGTGCCGGAGGTCCTCCCGCGTCTGCTCGGAGGCGCCGACCCCGAGGCGTCCGCGCGCGCGCTGCAGGCGATGCTCGCGATGAGCCGCCTCGACATCGCGGAGCTGGAGCGGGCCCATGCCGGCGCGTGACTCCGCCCGCCCGCGCCGCTCGATCTCGCTGCGGCGCGCGTACCTCCGCGACTACCGCTACGCCTACGGCTCGCGCTTCGTGCACCTGCGGGAGGGCTGGGACGTGTCGCGGTACGCGTCCGGCGACGGCGCTCCGGTGCTGCTCATCCCCGGGATCTACGAGACGTGGCAGTTCCTCCGGCCCATCGCCGAGAGGCTGCACGCGGCGGGCCATCCGATCCACGTGCTGCCCGCGCTCGGCTACAACACGCGGCCGATCGTCGCGTCGGCCGGACTCGGCCAGGACTACCTGCGCGAGCACGATCTGCGCGGAGTCGTCGTCGTCGCGCACAGCAAGGGCGGCCTGATCGGCAAGCACATGATGGTCGTCGACGACCGCGAGGACGGGCGGATCGAGCGCATGATCGCCGTCTCGACCCCGTTCAACGGCTCGTCGCTCGCACGGATCGCCCCGGCGCGGGCGCTCCGGGAGTTCGCACCCCACCGCCCGCTGATCCGCACCCTGCTGGCTGAGCGCGAGGCCGACGCGCGCATCACGTCGATCTACGGGATGCGCGACCAGTACATCCCCGGAGGGAGCCGCCTCGCCGGGGCGCGCGAGAACATCGCGGTCTCGGTGGTCGGCCACTTCGCGCTGCTCTCGAGCCCGAAGGTGCTCGACCTCATCGCGGCCCGGGTCTGAGGCCGGACGGGATCCGCTGGGCTCGCCGCCCACGTGAGGCGCCTGCCGTGCGGCGCGACCTCGACCGGGGGACGGCCCCCTCAGCGACGGGCCGAGCCGCCCGCCGCACTCAGGACCAGGGAGTGAGCAGCACGAGCGGGATCTGCCGCTCGGTCTTCGTCTGGTACTCGGCGTAGTCCGGCCACGCGGCGACCGCGCGCTCCCACCAGGTCGCGCGCAGATCGCCCTCGAGCACGCTCGCGGCGTAGTCCTTCTTCACGGGCCCGTCCTGCAGCTCGACGTGCGGCTCCTTGAGCATGTTGCCGTACCAGACGGGGTGCTCGGGCGCACCGCCCTTGGACGCGACGACCACGTACTCGCCCTCGTGCTCGACGCGCATCAGCGCGGTCTTGCGGAGCTTCCCGCTCTTCGAGCCGACGGTGGTCAGGACGATGATGGGGCGGCCGCGGAGGAGGTTCCCCTCGGCTCCGCCGGTCCGCTCGTAGAGCTCCGCCTGCTCGCGGGCCCACTCGGACGTGCTGGGTTCGTACTCTCCGGTCAGCGGCATGCCTCCGATCGTACGGCCGCGGCGGCCCCGGTGGCCGACCCGCGTGCAGGAGGATGGAGCGGTGTTCTCCGCAGACCCGTTCGACCGAGCCCGTATCGCCCTCCTGCGCGACGATCTGATCCGCGCCCGCTACGGCGTGGACGCCGTGCGGGGGCTCTGGGGCGACGAAGCGGCCGAGGCGCTGCACCGCGGCGACCGGGTCCCCGCCCGCCGCGCCCTCGAGCGCAGCGGCGACCACGACGCGCTGGCCACCCTCGCACGCCTGTTCCTCCTGGCCGATCCCGTCTCGGCCGACGACGCGGACGAGGCGTTCGGCGCTCTCGCGCTGCAGGGGGCGGTGGAGCTCGGCCTGGTGCGCGTCGAGGCCGGAGCCGTCGTCACCGCGGCCCTCGACCTGCGCCCCTACGACGTGGTCGACCAGCGCGGCGCTGCCTCCTGGTGGATCGCCTCCGACCTCGGGGAGCTCGCCCTCGGCCGCGCGCTCGACGAGGACCACGTGCTCGGCGTCGGCGGCGCGAGCCTCACGCTGACCGGCCTGATGATCCAGCGGCCCGTCGGCCGCGTGCTCGACCTGGGGACCGGCTGCGGGATCCAGGCGCTGCACGCCTCCCGCCACGCCGAGCAGGTGGTCGCCACCGACATCTCCGAGCGCGCGCTCGCGCTCGCCTCCTTCACCGCGGCGCTCAACGGGATCGAGAACATCGAGTTCCGCCTCGGCAGCCTCTACGAGCCGGTCGCGGGGGAGCGCTTCGACCACATCGTCACGAACCCGCCGTTCGTCATCACGCCGCGAGTCGAGGGCGTCCCCTCCTACGAGTACCGCGACGGCGGGCTGGAGGGCGACGAGATCGTGCGCCGCGTGATCCTCGGAGCAGCCGAGCACCTGGTGCCCGGCGGTGTCGCGCAGCTCCTGGGGAACTGGGAGTACCGGGAGGGCGCGGACGCCTTCGACCGGATCGCGGACTGGCTCGCCGACGCCCGCAGCCCGCTGGAGCAGGCGCTCGAGGCGGGGCCCGAGGGGCTCGACGCCTGGATGGGCGGGACCGCCTCTCCGCTGGACGTCTGGGTCGTGGAGCGCGAGCGTCAGGATCCGGCGGTCTACGCCGAGACCTGGATCCGGGACGGCGGCACGACCCGCGGCCCCGCGTTCGACGCGCTGGTCGACGCCTGGCTGACCGACTTCGAGCGGCGCGGGGTGACCGGCGTCGGCTTCGGCTACGTCACGCTCCGCCTGCCCGAGCAGCCCCGCCCGCCGATCCGCCGCCTCGAGCGGATCACCACGCCGGTGGCGACCGCGGGCCTGGGCGGCCACCTCGCCGCCTGCCTCGACGCGGCCGAGGCCCTCGCGTCGATCGACGATCGCGCTCTGGCGGGTCTCGCCCTGGTCGTCGCCGGAGACGTCACGGAGGAGCGGCACTACTGGCCGGGCAACGACGATCCGACGGTGCTGCGGCTGCGCCAGGGCGGCGGCTTCGCCCGGGTCGAGGAGGTCGACACGGCGCTCGCCGCCGTGGTCGGCGCCTGCGACGGCGAGCTCTCGGTGGCGGCGATCGCGGCGGCGGTCGCCTCGCTCCTCCAGGTCGAGGAGGAGGCGGTGTCCGACTCGGTGCTGCCGCGGGTGCGCGAGCTGGTGGCGACGGGGCTGCTGCGGCTGCCCCAGGGGGAACGCGGCTAGAAGAGGGTGGCGGAGTCCTCGACGGGGGGCGCAGCGGCCGCGGCGGGCGCGGCGGCGGCCGTCGGCCATCCGGGTCCGGCGTCGACGGGCTGCCGGCGCTGGTAGGCGGTCGCGGCGCTCCGGGCGCGGACGTCGGCGGCCTCGTTCATCCGGTGGTTGGCGTGCCCCTTCACCCACTCGAAGGTGACGGCCCGGCCTTGCAGCTCCTCGTCGAGCGCCTTGATGATCTCGACGTTCATCACCGGCTTGCCGTCGGCCTTGCGCCAGCCCTTCCGCTTCCAGCCCGGCAGCCACTCGGTGCAGGCCTTGATGGCGTACTGGCTGTCGCAGAGGATGTGCAGCGGCTCCTCCTCCTGCGCGGTCGCGCGCAGCAGCTCGAGCACCGCGGTGAGCTCGCCGATGTTGTTCGTGCCGTGCGACCAGCCGCCCGCGGCCCAGCGCTCGTCGTCGACGTACCAGGCCCAGCCGGCGGGGCCGGGGTTGCCCAGTGCGGACCCGTCTGCGGCGGCGATGATGCTCACGTGCGTCTCTCCTCGTGCTCTCGGTGCTCGCGCCGGTGCGGCGCCCTCCGAGGGTAGTCGGCGGGCGGGGCGGTCCGCGGCGCGCGGCGCGGAGTCAGGCGGAGGAGGAGCGGCGCGCGATCGTCACGCGCGTCGAGTACGGCATCGCGACGGTCCCGCTCCCGCCCGACTCCTCGTCCACCACGGCGTCGACCGCCGCGAGGACCGCGGCGCGCTCCTCATCGGGCATCGCGATGATGTAGCTGCGGGACGCGAACATGTCCCGCACCCCGGCTCGGTCCAGCTCGAAGGACCACTCGAAGGCCGCGAACGCCACCCGCTCGAGAGCGGAGCCGAGCGGCGGCCGGAGCGTCTCGAAGCGCTCGGCGGTGGAGGCTCCGGCGACCTCGCCGAGCCGGCGCACCCAGGGGACCGACTCGTCGCGGATGTTCCACACCAGCGCGAGCACGCCCTCCGGCACCAGGACGCGGGCGACTTCGGCTCCCGCGCGCTCGGCGTCGACCCAGTGCCACGACTGCGCGGCGGTGACGAGCTCCGCGGAGGCGTCCGCGGCGGGGATCGCCTCGGCCGTCCCCTCCTCGGGGCGGACCCCCGGCAGATTCGAGGCGAGCCGCGCGAGCATCTCCGCGTCGGGCTCGACCGCGGTCACGGCGAGGCCGCGGGACGCGAGCGACGCGGTGAACTTGCCCGTTCCCGCGCCGAGGTCCACGGCGCGCAGCCGATCGGAGGCGTCGGCTCCCGCCGCGCGGGCCCGCTCCGGGAGGAAGGCGCCCGCCACCCGCGCGGGGGCGTGCCCCACGATCCAGTCGACGGCGTCGTCGGGGTAGCCGGGCCGCCCGCGGTCGTAGGCGTCGACCGCGCTGCCGAAGGAGCGTCCGAGGCCGCTCATCGCTTCTCCGCCGCTCGCGCGAGCACGTCCACCGCGTAGCCGTAGCCGGCGATCCCCGCGCCGACGATCACGGCGATCGCGACGTCCGAGAGGTAGGAGTGCTGCCGGAACGGCTCGCGCCGGTGCACGTTGCTCACGTGGACCTCGACCATCGGCAGCTCGGTCGCGAGGACGGCGTCGCGGATCGCGATCGACGTGTGCGTGTACGCCCCGGCGTTGAGCACCACTCCCGAGACGGAGCCGCGAGCCGCGTGCAGCCGGTCGACGATCGCGCCCTCCGAGCTGCTCTGGAAGGTCTCGACCGTGAAGCCGTGCCGCTCGGCCGCCTCCGCCGCCAGCGCCTCGGCGTCGACGAGGGTGTCCGAGCCGTAGAGCTCGGGCTCGCGGGTGCCGAGCAGGTTCAGGTTCGGGCCGTTGAGGACGAGGATCGGCAGCTTCACGCTCCGACCCTAGCGCCGGCCGTCCCCGCGAGCGGGAGCGGCGGCAGCGCCGCGCGCAGGAGGATCAGCTCGCGCGCATGGGCGTCCAGACGCCGGTCCTCCTCGGTCCGCAGCTCGAGAGGCGGGACCGGCTCGGCCGCCCCGTCGGCGCCCCGCACCACGAAGACGCTCCGGCACTGCGTGGTCAGCTCCAGCTCGCCGGTCCGCGGGTCCCCGGAGCGCACGTGCACCGCCAGGTGCATGCTCCGGGCGCTCGTGTGGATGAGGCGCGCCTCCACCTCGACGAGGTGCCCGATGCGCACCGGACGGTAGAAGTGGATCCCGCCGGAGTAGACGGCCACCGCGTCGCGGCCGGTCCAGCGCTGCGCGACCGCGTCGGCCGCCTCGTCGATCCAGCGCATCACGATCCCGCCGTGGGCGTTGCCGCCCCAGTTGACGTCGCCCGGCGCCGCGAGGAAGCGGAACACGATCCGCGGACCGGTGCCCTCCTCGGTGTACTCCTGGGCGCGCATCACGTCGTGCAGCCGTCGGCGGCCCTCGATGCGCGCGGCGGCGCCCTCGGCGAGGGACAGGTCCTCGATCGAGCGGGGCCGCCACTCCGGGACCGACCGCGGCCTCTTCTCGTCGTCGACGGCCACGAACACGAGGAGGCAGTGCGTGGCGTCCTCGTAGAGGCCGGTCCGCGGATCCGCCTGCGCGACCTGTACCAGCACGTGCATGCTCGTGCGCCCGGTGTGGATGACGCGGGCGGTCGCCTCGATCAGGTTGCCGACAGAGATGGGCCGGGTGAAGTGGACGTTGCCGACGTACGCCGTCACGCAGTAGCCGCCGCTCCAGCCCACGGCGCAGGCGTAGCCGGCCTTGTCGATCCACTCGAGGACGCGGCCGGCCTGGGCGCTGCGGCCGTCGGCGGTGGCGTCCTGCGGGGCGGCGAGGAAGCGGAGCGTGATGCGGTCGGTCATGGTGCCCGTCGTCGTGGGAGCGGAAGGGGGGAGTGGACCCGCGGGGGTGCGAGGAAAGGGGGATGATCCGCCCGCGGGCCACAGGGGTGTCCGGCAGGAGCCGGCTCGGTCAGGGGGATCAGGCTGCCAGCGGCAGCTTCTCGGCGAGGAGCCGGAGCCGCAGGGCCTGGAGCTCGGCGGTCAGCTCGGGCGGCAGCCGGTCGCCGAACCGCGTGAAGAACTCCTCCGTGAGCGCGCACTCCTCCAGCCACGCCTCGACCGGGACGGAGAACAGCTCCTCCTTCTGGGCCGCGGAGAGCCGGAGCCCGTGCGTGTCGATCGCGACCGGCAGGTCGCCGAGGGGGCTCCGCCGCGCCTCCGCCAGCCCCTCCAGGCGGCGGACGAGCCACTGCAGCACCCGCGCGTTCTCGCCGAAGCCGGGCCAGAGGAACTCGCCGTCCGCGTCCTTCCGGAACCAGTTGACCTGGAACACGGCCGGCGCCGCATCGCCGAGCTCGGCGCCGATCGCGAGCCAGTGCGCGAAGTAGTCGGCCATGTTGTAGCCGCAGAAGGGGAGCATCGCGAACGGATCGCGGCGCAGCTCCCCGACCGTGCCCTCCGCGGCCGCGGTCTTCTCGGAGGCGACGGTCGCACCCAGGAAGACGCCGTGCTGCCACGAGGTGGCCTGCGTGACCAGCGGGACGTTGCTCGCCCGTCGGCCACCGAAGACGATCGCGTCCAGCGGCACGCCCTCGTGGGCGTCCCAGTCGGCGGAGAGCGACGGGCACTGCGCGGCCGGCGCGGTGAAGCGGGAGTTGGGGTGCGCGGCGGGCGTGCCGGACGCCGGCGTCCACGGGTGCCCGCGCCAGTCGGTCAGCCGCTCCGGGACCTCGTCGGTCAGGCCCTCCCACCACACGTCGCCGTCCTCGCGGAGCGCGACGTTGGTGAAGATCGTGTTGCCCCAGAGCGTCTGCACGGCGTTCGGGTTCGAGGTCTCCCCGGTGCCGGGAGCGACGCCGAAGAAGCCCGTCTCGGGGTTCATCGCCCAGAGGCGTCCATCCTCCCCGCGGCGCATCCAGGTGATGTCGTCGCCCAGCGTCTCGACCCGCCAGCCGGGGATCGCGGGCTGCATCATCGCGAGGTTGGTCTTGCCGCACGCGCTCGGGAAGGCGGCGGCGACGTGGTAGCGCCGTCCCTCGGGCGAGACGATGCGGATCAGCAGCATGTGCTCGGCGAGCCAGCCCTCCTCGCGCCCCATCGCCGAGGCGATGCGCAGGGCGAAGCACTTCTTCGCCAGCAGGGCGTTGCCGCCGTAGCCGGAGCCGTACGAGACGATCTCGCGCGTCTCCGGGAACTGGGTGATGTACTTCACCGGGCTGCACGGCCAGGCGACGTCCTCGCGGGTGACGCCGTCCGCGTCGCGGAGAGGCAGCCCCACGGTGTGCACGCCGCGGACGAACGGGGTCTCCTCGGTGAAGGCCGCGAGCGGCTCGGAGCCCACGCGCGCCATGATCCGCAGGTTCAGCACCGCGTAGGCCGAGTCGGTGACCTGGACGCCCAGCTGCGAGAGCGGACCGCCGACGGGCCCCATCGAGAACGGGACGACGTACATCGTCCGTCCGCGCATCGCTCCGTCGAGGAGGGGAGCGAGCTCGGCCCTCATCGCGGCGGGCTCGCGCCAGTTGTTGGTCGGTCCCGCGTCGGCCTCGTCGGTCGTGCAGATGAAGGTGCGGTCCTCGACCCGGGCGACGTCGTCCGGGTCGGTGCGGGCCAGGAACGAGCCGGGCCGCCACTCCGGATTGAGCGGGAGGAGCGTGCCGGAGGCGACGAGCCGCTCGGTCAGGCGGTACCACTCCGCGGGGGAGCCGTCGCTCCACTCGATCGCGTCGGGCTGGAGGATCGCGGCGGTCTCGCGCACCCAGCGGCGGAGGGCGAGGGGCGCCGGCGGCACGACGGGCGCGGGGACGGACGTCGGCGCGGTCATGGTGCTCGGCTCGAGTCGGACGGTGTTGCTGTAGATGCTCATGCTGGCTCCGCTTTCGGTGGTCGTCGTCGACGGGGGTGGGGAGTCGCCGGCCGCAGCCCGGAAGAGGCCGGCCGGGCCGGGAGGGGCGCTCAGTGGCGCCTGAAGCCAGGATGGAGGAGGATCAGGAGGTATTCCCGGCGCTCAGGCGGTCAAGAAACCGTCTTTTTGCGCTTCCGTCACAACCGACCGCTGGAGCTCGCCGTGACCGATCCCTCGACACCCGCCCCGGGCTCCGACGCCGTGCTGCTCGGGCAGCGCCTGCGCCACTTCCGCACCCGGCGCGGACTGACCCTCGGGCAGCTCGCCGAGCGCGTCGACGTGTCGGGGAGCCAGCTCTCGCTGATCGAGACGGGGCGCCGCGAGCCGCGCCTCTCCCTCCTGCAGCGCCTCGCGGCCGCGCTCGGCGTCGAGCTGGCGGCGCTGCTCTCGGACGAGCCGCCGAGCGAGCGGGCCGCGCTCGAGATCGAGCTGGCGCGCGTGCAGAAGGGGTCGCTGTACCGCTCACTCGGCCTGCCCGAGTTCAAGGTCAACAAGGGGCTGAGCACGCCCGTGCTGGAGGCGTTCCTCGGCGTCTACCGCGAGCTCGCACGGCGCCGGAGCGAGGCGAGTGCCACACCGGAGGAGGCGCGCCGGGCCAACACCGCCCAGCGGCTCCAGCTGCGCGAGCGCAGCTCCTACCTGCCCGAGATCGAGGAGGTGGCGGGCGAGATGCTCCGCACCGTCGGGCACCGTGGAGGAGCACTGACCCACAGCTCCGTCTCGAAGATGGCCCGGCACCTCGGCTTCGAGATCATCCACGTCGGCGACCTGCCGCACTCCGCCCGCTCGGTGATCGACCTCGCGAACGGCAGGATCTACCTCCCGCCCGCCTCGATCCCCGGGGGCCACGGCCTGCGGGCGCTGGCGCTGCAGGCGATGGCGCACCGCCTCCTCGGGCACGAGCGGCCGGTGACCTACGCCGACTTCCTCCGTCAGCGCCTCGAGATCAACTACTTCGCCGCCGCGTGCCTGATGCCGCTGGAGCCGGCGGTCGCGTTCCTCCAGGAGGCGAAGCGCGAGCGGGACGTCTCGGTGGAGGACTTCCGCGACGGCTTCGGCGTCACCCACGAGGCCGCCGCCCTGCGCTTCACGAACCTGCTCACCTCGCACCTCGACATCCGGATGCACTTCCTGCGGGTGCTGGGAGACGGCTCGATCCAGAAGGCCTACGAGAACGACGGGCTGCCGCTGCCGACCGACGTCACCGGGGCCGTCGAGGGCCAGGTCGTCTGCCGCTACTGGTCGGCGCGCTCCGCGTTCACCCGGACCAACCGGACGACGGAGTACTACCAGTACGTCGACACTCCGGCGGGCACCTTCTGGTCGGCGTCGCAGACCGGCACGACCGCCACCGAGGAGTTCTCGATCACCGTGGGCGTCCCGTTCGCCGAGGCCCGCTTCTTCCGAGGCCGCGACACCGACCGCCGCGAGCTCTCCCGCTGCCCCGACGAGTCCTGCTGCCGGCGCGCCCCGTCGGAGCTCGCCGCGCGCTGGGACGGCAACGCCTGGCCGAGCGCGCGCCTGCACGCGCACGTGCTCGCACCGCTGCCGTCAGGCACCTTCCCCGGCATCGACGACGCCGAGGTCTACGAGTTCCTCGACGCGCACGCCCGCGAGTCCTGACCGCTCCCGCGAGACTCCGCTCCGGTGCGCCTGGGTCGGCGTGCCGCGTACCCGAGCGCGTCCCGCGGAAGAGCAGGAGTCGTCAGTCCGAGATGAGGGCGCGGGCCGTTCCCTCGTCGAGGATGAGGTCGGTGATGAGGCCGGCCGCCAGGGCGCCGCGCAGGCCCGGCAGCTTCGAGGCGCCCGAGACGACGCAGATCCGGCGCGACGCGCGGCGCACGGTGGAGAGGTCCGGACCGCTTGCACGTTCGTTCATGGGGATGTCGTCCCAGCTGCCGTCGGACCGGTAGAACACCGTCGCGACATCGCCGACGACCCCGGAGCCGCTGAGCGAGGTGAAGTCGCTCGGCTCCAGGTAGCCGCCGATGTAGACCTTCGAGGGGACCGCCGCGAACGGCGACCCGAGCCCGAACAGCGCCACGTCCATCCGCTGCTGCAGCTCCAGGACCCGTCGGGTGGAGCGCTCGCGCCACACCGCCTGCTTGGTGGTCGGGTCGTCGAAGAACGCCGGCACCGGGAACTGCTGGACCTTCGCCGCGTAGGCGTCGCCGAAGCGGCGGAGGATCTCGCTCGAGTAGTTGATGCCCGTGGTCTCGGTGTTGCCGGCGCCGTTCAGCTGCACGATCTGCGTGTTGTGCGTCTCCTTGGCGATCAGGTGGCGGCTGATCGCGCTCATCGTGGAGCCCCAGGCGATGCCGACGATCATGTTCGAGTCGATGAACTGCCCGAGGATCCTCGCTGCGGACAGGGCGACCCGCTCGAGCCGGTCGATCTCGCTGGTGTGGTCCGGCACCGGCACGATGTGCGCCGTGATGTCGAAGTGGGACCGCACCTCGGCCGAGAGGGCGCTCGCCCGGTCGAGGGGGGAGCGGATCTGGATGTCGACCAGGCCGGTCGCGCGGGCGTGCGAGAGCAGGCGCGAGACGGAGGAGCGCGACGTGTGCAGCTCGTGCGCGATCGCGTCCATCGTCAGATCCTGCATGTAGTACAGCTGGGCCGCACGCAGCGCGTCCCGCGTCTTGTCGGGATGGGTCGCGTGGGTCGTCTCGTCGAGTTCGACGACCGGTCTCACCGGGGTCATAGCGCTCCCTGCACGGATTTCCACCCGTCTTGACCGGATGTGTTGTCGGGTCAAGGATGGCTGTATTCCTCCGCGAAATCAATCGGTCATCTCCCCGGTGCACGCTGGTGCGGAGGCCTCGACGACACCCCTACGACACGAAGGCGAGTACGAAGTGGCACAGTCCGACGGAACTCCCGGAAACTCCGCTCTGCGCGAGAGCGTCGCTGCTCTCCGCGACAACCCCCGCGCCACGGTCCTGGTCATCGGCGGTGGCATCAACGGCATCGGGACCTTCCGCGAGCTCGCGCTCAACGGCGTCGACGTCGCCCTCGTCGAGCGCGGCGACTACGTCTCCGGTGCCTCGAGCGCCTCGAGCCACATGATCCACGGCGGCATCCGCTACCTCGAGAACGGCGAGTTCCGACTCGTCAACGAGGGCGTGCACGAGCGCAACGGCCTGCTGAAGATCGCTCCCCATTACGTGAAGCCGCTGCAGACGACGATCCCGATCTACTCGACGTTCTCGGGCATCCTCGCGGCTCCGCTGCGCTTCCTGACCCACAAGTCGGGCAAGCCGCAGGAGCGCGGTGCGCTGCTGATCAAGGTCGGCCTCACGATGTACGACTTCTTCTCCCGCGACGGCGGCACGGTCCCGCGCCACCAGTTCCACGGGCGCAAGCGCTCGCTGAACGAGCTCCCCAAGCTCGACCCGAAGATCAAGTACACCGCCACCTACTTCGACGCCTCCGTGCACGAGCCCGAGCGCCTCGCGCTCGACGTGCTCCACGACGCGCTGATCGGCGGCAGCAAGGCCCGCGCGGCCAACTACGTCGAGGCCGTCGGCGCCGACGAGAAGGGCGTCGTCCTCCGCGACCGCGAGTCCGGCGAGGAGTTCACCTTCGCGGCGGACGTCGTCGTCAACGTCTCCGGACCGTGGACCGACTTCACCAACACGGCCCTCGGCACGACCACGACGTTCATGGGCGGCACCAAGGGCTCGCACATCGTGCTCGACAACCCCGAGCTGGTCGAGGCCTGCGAGGGCCGCGAGATGTTCTTCGAGCACAGCGACGGACGCATCGTCCTCATCTACCCGCTCAAGGGCCGCGTGATGGTCGGCACGACCGACATCGACGCCGACCCCACGAAGCCGGCGGTGTGCACGGAGGAGGAGATCGACTACTTCTTCGAGCTCGTGAACCACGTCTTCCCGGCCATCCGCGTGGACCGCTCGCAGATCGTCTTCAAGTTCTCCGGCATCCGCCCGCTGCCCCGCCACGACGACGAGGCCCCGGGCTTCGTCTCCCGCGACTACCGCATCGAGCCCTCGACGCTCCCCGGCAACGGCTCGCCCGTGCTCAGCCTGGTCGGCGGCAAGTGGACGACGTTCCGCGCCCTGTCGGAGCACCTCTCGAACGAGGTCTTCAAGCGGATCGGCGTGACCCGTCGCGTTTTCACCGTGAAGACCCCCATCGGAGGCGGCAAGGGCTTCCCGCGCACCGACGCGTCCCGCGCGCAGTGGATCAGCCAGCACCGCTCCGGGCTCTCCTCGGCCCGCACGGGCCAGCTGCTCGAGCGCTACGGCACCCGCGCGCAGGAGGTCATCGAGGCCCTGGCCGACGGACACGACGAGGCGCTCGACTTCGACAAGGACTTCACCACCGGTGAGATCCGCTACCTCGCCCAGCGCGAGAGCGTGGTGCACCTCATCGACCTGGTGATGCGCCGCACCAACCACGCCTTCACGGGCGGCCTGAGCCGCGAGCTCCTCGAGGAGCTCGCCGAGCACACGGGCGCCGTGCTGGGATGGGACGACGCCGCCCGCGCGTCGGAGGTCGACGCGACCATCGCGCACCTCAAGGAGTACAACGGCGTCGACGTCGGGGGCACCTCGGTGCAGACTCCGACGGCCGTGCCCGCCTCCTGATCGGCGATCAGGCGCGGATCGACGGAAGCCCCGGACCGAGGACCACCTCGACCGGGGCTTCCGTCGTGACAACGCACAAACGTGCACGCGCCGTTCCTTGTCGCTAGGACAGGGCGCCGATAACTTCACACCGTCGGGCATCGAAGCCTGCCGCGGACGCCTGTGCGCGTCCGTCTTACGAAAAGGAAAAGGTCAACGTGGACAATCTCGGAGTGGTCTTCCTCGCCGAAGTCGTGGGAACGGCCATGCTCGTGCTCCTCGGCTGCGGTGTCGTCGCCAACGTCGCGCTCGTGAAGAGCAAGGGTCTCAACGGCGGAACCCTCATGGTCAACATCGGCTGGGGCTTCGCGGTCTTCGCCGGTGTGATCGTCTCGTACAACTCGGGGGCGCACCTCAACCCCGCGGTCACCCTGGGCCTCGTCGCGAGTGGAGCGACCGAGTTCGGTTCCGGCGTGCCCGTCAACATCGTCTCGATCCTCGTCTACATCCTCGCCCAGATGATCGGTGCGATCCTCGGTGCCGTCTTCTGCTGGCTCGCCTACAAGCAGCACTTCGACGAGGAGCCCGACGCGGCCAACAAGCTCGGCGTCTTCTCGACCGGCCCGGCGATCCGCTCGTACGGCTGGAACTTCGTCACCGAGGTCATCGGCACCTTCGTCCTCGTCTTCGTCGTCATCGGCTTCGGCGGCGGACGTCAGGGCGACGGCGGTCTGGCCGCGCTCGGCGCGCTGCCCGTCGCCATCCTGGTGATCGCGATCGGCGCCTCCCTCGGCGGCCCGACCGGCTACGCCATCAACCCCGCCCGCGACCTCGGCCCCCGCATCGCGCACGCGCTGCTGCCGATCAAGGGCAAGGGCTCGAGCGACTGGAGCTACGCCTGGGTGCCCGTCGCCGGCCCGATCGTCGGTGGAGTGCTCGCGGGCCTCGCCTCGCTTGTGCTGCTCCCGGTCCTCTAGACCGCCGCGCTTCCTTTCACCCCCGTTACGAAGGAGTAATCATTCATGGCTGACTACGTCATCGCTATCGACCAGGGGACCACGTCGTCCCGCGCGATCATCTTCGACAAGAAGGGATCGATCGTCTCCACCGGCCAGAAGGAGCACGAGCAGATCTTCCCGCGCGCCGGCTGGGTCGAGCACGACCCGATCGAGATCTGGAACAACGTCCGCGAGGTGATCGGCCAGGCTCTCTCCCGCGCCGACCTGACCCGCCACGACATCGCCTCCGTCGGCATCACCAACCAGCGCGAGACCGCTGTCGTCTGGGACAGGACGACCGGCAAGCCCGTCTACAACGCCATCGTCTGGCAGGACACCCGCACCCAGTCGATCGTCGACCGCCTCGCGGGCGACGAGGGCGCTGACCGCTTCAAGTCGATCGTGGGCCTCCCGCTCGCGACCTACTTCTCCGGCACCAAGATCGTCTGGATCCTCGAGAACGTCGAGGGTGCGCGCGAGAAGGCCGAGGCGGGCGACCTGATCTTCGGCACGACGGACACCTGGGTCCTCTGGAACCTGACCGGCGGCATCGACGGCGGCGTCCACAAGACCGACGTCACCAACGCCTCCCGCACCCTGTTCCTCGACCTCGAGACCCTCGAGTGGCGCGACGACATCCTCGAGGCCTTCGGGGTCCCGAAGTCGATGCTCCCCGAGGTCTGCTCCTCCTCCGAGGTCTACGGCCACGTCGAGTCCTCGTCGCTGCTGCGCGAGGTCCCGATCGCCGGCATCCTCGGCGACCAGCAGGCCGCGACCTTCGGCCAGGCGGCGTTCGATCCGGGCGAGGCGAAGAACACCTACGGCACCGGCAACTTCCTGATCTTCAACACGGGCACCGAGATCGTCCACTCGAAGAACGGTCTGCTCACCACCATCGGCTACAAGCTCGGCGACGGCGAGGTGCACTACGCGCTCGAGGGCTCGATCGCGGTCTCCGGCTCGCTGGTCCAGTGGCTGCGCGACAACCTGGGCCTCATCGGCTCGGCCCCCGAGGTCGAGGCGCTGGCCGCCACCGTCGAGGACAACGGAGGCGCGTACTTCGTCCCCGCCTTCTCGGGTCTGTTCGCACCCTACTGGCGCTCCGACGCCCGCGGAGCCCTCGTCGGCCTCACCCGCTACGTCAACAAGGGCCACATCGCCCGCGCCGCGCTCGAGGCGACCGCCTTCCAGACCCGCGAGGTCCTGGACGCGGTCAACGCCGACTCCGGCGTCCCCCTGCAGGAGCTCAAGGTCGACGGCGGAATGATCGCCAACAACCTGCTCATGCAGTTCCAGGCCGACATCCTCGGCGTCCCGGTCGTCCGACCGGTCGTCGCGGAGACCACCGCGCTCGGAGCGGCCTACGCGGCCGGTCTCGCGGTCGGCTTCTGGGAGAACCTCGACGACCTGCGACAGAACTGGCAGGAGGACTCGCGCTGGACCCCGCAGATGGACCAGGACGAGGCCGCCCGCCAGTACCGCCTCTGGAAGAAGGCCGTCACCAAGACCTTCGACTGGATCGACGAGGACGTGCAGTAGTTTTCTCCGCGGCAGTCCCTGCCTGCCGCGGCGCGGTCGGCTCGTCGAGGCGGTCTCGTCTCGGAGAGCGGGTCGCGTCCGGCTAGGGGACGACGCTGACACGCGTCCTCCCCGTTCGCCTCGTGCGGCGAGCGGATGACGTGAGTCCGTTCACGGTGAAGCGCCCTGTCCGACCCTCGGGTCGGGTGGGGCGCTTCGTCGTTCCGACGACGGCGCAACGAGTATCGCAACGGGGTGGTTCGGGGACACCCATGCTGGTCGAGTGGTCGCCGCAGCCGGCTCATCGAGACCCGGCAATTCGGACCTGCATGCTGGTCGCGTAGTCGCTGCAGGCGGCTTATCGAGACCCGGACCGGGCGGGGCCTCAGTCCGCCGACAGCCCGAGCTGCGCGTCCAGCTCGTCCAGGGAGCCGATCCGGCGCACGCCCAGCTCGACCGCCTCGGGCGGCAGCTCGCGGCCGTGCTCGGGACCGCCGACGCGGTCGAGCCAGACGCCGCGCAGGCCCGCAGAGGCCGCTCCGACGGCGTCGGTGCCGAGCCGGTCGCCGACGTAGAGGGCCTCCTCCGGAGAGACCCCGAACCGCTCGCAGGCGATCGCGAAGATCCGCGCGTCCGGCTTGGCGACGCCGACGTCGCCGGAGGCGATCACGTGCTCGAAGCGACCGGAGAGGCCCGTGCCCTCGATCTTCCCCCGCTGGAAGTCGAGCACGCCGTTGGTGATGACGCCGAGGCGGACTCCGGCGGCGTCGAGCCGGTCGAGGACGGGCAGCGCGTCGTCGTGGAGGGTCCAGGCGGCGACGTAGTGCTCGAGGTACCCGCGGAACCAGGAGCTCGCCTCCTCGGGAGTCAGCCCGACTCCGGCCTCCGCGGCGAAGTCCGTGGCGCGCGCCCGGCGCTGGCCCTCGTAGTCGAGCTCGCCCGCGAGGTAGCGGTGGTAGTGCTCCTCCTCGAGCAGGTGCCAGCGGCGCTGCACGTCGGCCGGCTCGCCGGCGTAGGCGGCGCCGAGCGAGGCGGCGTACGCGACGATCCCCTCCCGCACAGCGCGGGCATGGGCGAAGAGGGTGTCGTCGAGGTCGAAGAGCGCGAGCCGCAGCACGGCCGCCTCAGCGGACGCGGCGGAGGAGGCCGACGGAGTCGTAGACGGCGGCGAGCGTGCGCTCCGCGGTCTCGGACGCGCGGTCGGCGGCGAGGGAGAGGACCCGGTCGAGCTCGGCCGGGTCGGCGAGCAGCTCCGCGGTCCGCGCGCGGATCGGGTCGAAGGTGGCGGCGACCACCTCGACGAGGCCCTTCTTGAGGTCCCCGTAGCCGCGGCCCGCGTACTCCTGCTCCAGCGACTCGACGGAGCGGTCGGCGAGGACCGAGTAGATCGTCAGCAGGTTCGAGACGCCGGGCTTCGCCGCCCGGTCGAAGCGCACCTCCGACTCGGTGTCCGTCACGGCGCGCATGATCTTCTTCGCGGTCGCCTTCGGCTCGTCGAGCACGCTGAGCAGGCCCGCATCCGACTCCGCCGACTTCGACATCTTGGCGCCCGGGTTCTGCAGGTCGAAGATCTTCGCGGTCTCGCGCACGATGTGGGGCTCCGGCACGGCGAAGGTCTCGCCGAAGCGCGAGTTGAAGCGCGCGGCGAGATCGCGGGTGAGCTCCAGGTGCTGGCGCTGGTCCTCGCCGACCGGCACCGCGTCCGTCTGGTACAGCAGGATGTCGGCCGCCATCAGGATCGGGTAGGTGAACAGGCCCACCGAGGCGGCCTCAGCGCCCTGCTTCGCCGACTTGTCCTTGAACTGCGTCATCCGGCTGGCCTCGCCGAAGCCGGTCAGGGTGTTGAGGACCCAGGCGAGCTCGGCGTGAGCGGGCACGTGGGACTGGATGAAGAGGGTCGAGCGCGCGGGGTCGATGCCCGCGGCGATGTACTGCGCGGCGGTCGCGCGGGTGCGCTCGCGGAGCTGCTGCGGGTCCTGCGGGACCGTGATCGCGTGCAGGTCGACGACGCAGAAGTAGGCGTCGAAGTCCTCCTGCATCGCGACCCACTGGGTCAGCGCGCCGATGTAGTTGCCGAGGTGCAGCGACCCGGAGGAGGGCTGCATGCCGGAGAAGATGACGGGCTTGGCGCCCGGGGTGCTGGGAGTCATGGGTGGCCTCGAGGGGTCGGTTCGCGGGGGAGAGGGTCAGAGCTCGTAGTCGACGACCACGGGGGAGTGGTCGGACCAGCGGGTGTCGTAAGAGGCGGCGCGGTCGACCTCGTAGCTGCGGGCGAGGTCGGCGAGCGCGGGCGTGGCGAGCTGGTAGTCGAGGCGCCAGCCGGTGTCGGTGTCGAAGGCCTGGCCGCGCTGCGACCACCACGTGTATGGTCCGGGCACCTCGCCCGCGAACCGGCGGCCGAGGTCGACCCAGCCCAGTCCGGCACCGGCGTTGTAGTCCGGGTCGCCCTCGGCGCCGACGAAGCGGTCGACGTAGGCGCGCTCCTCCGGGAGGAAGCCGGCCTTCTTGACGTTGCCCTTCCAGTTCTTGATGTCGAGCGTGCGGTGGCCGACGTTGAGGTCGCCCATCACCACGGCGAGCTCGCTGTGCGCCTGGATCTCGGGCAGGCGCGCCTCCATCGCGTCGAGGAAGCGGTACTTCTCGACCTGCTTGGGGGTGCCGACCTCGCCGGAGTGGACGTAGGTGGAGACGACGGTGAGCGAGCGGCCGCCGACCTCGTAGTCGGCCTCGAGCCAGCGTCCGGCCGAGTCGAAGTCGTCGGCGCCGAACGTCACGCGGTGGATCGTGGCGCGCCTGCGCGAGGCGAGAGCGACTCCGGCGCGCCCCTTGGCGGCCGCCTCGTCGTGCAGCACGTCCCACTCGTCCCCGAGGAGCCCCGTGAGGTCGTCCGTGGAGGCGCGGACCTCCTGCAGGGCCAGGACGTCGACGTCGCGGGCGGCGAGCCAGTCGCCCATCCCCTTGCGGTAGGCGGCGCGGACGCCGTTCACGTTGACGGAGGCGATGCGGAGGGTGCTGCGAGTCACCGGAGCAGTCTATTCGGAGCCGCGGAGCGGGCCGCCCGGCCGCGCTCGCACCCCGGAACGCGGAAGCCGGCGGCCGCCTCGCGCCACTCCCTCGGAGAGGGGGAGGAGCGCGGAGGCGACCGCCGGCGGGACCGCTCAGGACGGTCGGTCGGAGGGGATCAGGCGGGGACGGCCTGCGCGGTGGCGGGCTCGGGCACCTCGGCGACCACCGGGGCGCGCTTGATGCTCTTCGCGATGATCACGCAGACGGCCGTGACGACCATGCCCACCAGGATGGCGACCAGGTAGAGGATCGGCTGCCCGACGAGCCCGGTGACCCAGACGCCGCCGTGCGGGGCGCGGAGGGTGGAGCCGAAGAGCGCGACGAGCGCACCCGTGACGGCCGAGCCGACCATGGCGGACGGGATCACGCGCAGCGGATCGACCGCGGCGAACGGGATGGCCCCCTCCGAGATGAAGGACGCGCCCAGCAGGTAGGCGGCCTTGCCGTTCTGGCGCTCGGCGTCGGTGAACAGGCGCTTGCGGAGCGTCGTGGCCAGGGCCAGACCCAGCGGCGGGGTCATGCCGGCGGCCATGACGATCGCCATCACCTTGAACTGCACGGAGTTCGGGTCGCCGTCGGCGGGGACGGAGGCGAGGCCGGTGGTCGCGAAGGCGTAGGCCACCTTGTTGACCGGACCGCCCATGTCGAACGCCATCATGAGGCCGAGGATGATCCCCAGGATGATCAGGTTGCCGCCCGAGAGGCCCGAGAGCCAGGACGACAGGCCCTCGCTCAGTGCGCGGAGCGGCGCTCCGAGCACCACGAACATCAGGAAGCCGGTGATGAAGGTGGCGATCAGGGGGATGATCACGACGGGCATCAGCGACTTGAACGCCGCGGGGAGCTTGATCCGCGAGATGTAGAGGGCCGCGTAGCCGGCGATGAAGCCGGAGGCGAGGCCGCCAAGGAAGCCCGCGCCGACGGTGACCGCGACCGCGCCGCCGAGGAAGCCCGGCGCGATGCCGGGACGGTCGGCGATGCCGAAGGCGATGAAGCCCGAGAGCACCGGCACCAGGAACGCGAAGGTCGCGCTTCCGATGAGGAACATCACTCCGGCCCAGTCGGTGATGTTCGCGACGTTGAAGCCGTCGTCGATGATCTGCTGGGCCGTGAAGTCGACGATCCGGTAGCCGCCGAACAGGAACGACAGCGCGATCAGCAGACCGCCCGCCGCGACGAACGGGATCATGTAGGAGACGCCGGTCATCAGGTTCTGGCGGATGCGCGTGCCGACGCCGACCTTCTTCGGCGCGGCGGGGGCCGCGGCCGGAGTCGAGCGGGCGGGGGCGGACGCGGCGGAGCCGGAGCCGCGGAGGGCCAGAGCGCGGTCGAGGACCTCGTCCGGCTTGGACAGGGCCTCGGCGACGCCCACCTGGAGGATCGGCTTGCCGGCGAAGCGGTCCTTGCCGCGGACCTCGAGGTCGGCGGCGAGGATGACGACGTCCGCGGCGGCGATGTCGGCCGCGGTCATCTCGTCCGAGCCGGCCGCGCCCTGGGTCTCGACGTGGATCGGGTAGCCGCGCTTCTTCGCAGCCTGCTCGAGCGCCTCCGCCGCCATGTACGTGTGGGCGATGCCCGCGATGCAGCTGGTCACGGCGACGAAGCGCGGGCCGGAGGCGGGGCTCGCGGCGGGCGCGTCCTGCACCTTCGCCACGGCGCGGTCGATGACGTCGGCCGCCTTCGCGAGCGCCTCCGACGTGCCCACCTCGAGGGTGGGCTTCCCGGCGAAGCGCTCCTTGCCGCGGACCTCGAGGTCGGCGGCGAGGATCACGACGTCGGCGTCGGCGATGGTCCGGTCCGACATGGGATCGGACCCCGCGGCGCCCTGGGTCTCGACCTGGATCTCGTACCCCTTCTTCTTCGCGGCCTGCTCGAGGGCCTCGGCCGCCATGTAGGTGTGCGCGATGCCGGCGATGCAGCTCGTGACGGCGACGATCCTCATGAGACGACGACCTCTCGGGCGATGATGTCCGCGACCTCCTGGCCGCTGGCGGCGGCGCGGAGGGAACCGGTGAAGGACTCGTGGATCAGCTTGCGGGCGAGCTGGGCGAGGATCTTGAGGTGCGCCTGGTCGGCGCCGTCCGGAGCCGCGATCAGGAAGATCAGGTCGGCCGGGCCGTCGGGGGCGCCGAAGTCGACGCCCTGCTTCGCGATGCCGACCGCCACGCTGGGCGAGACGACGTGGGAGGAGCGGGCGTGGGGGATCCCGATGCCGCCGGGCATGCCGGTCGCCATCTGCGACTCGCGGTCGCGGACGTCGGCGAGGAAGCCGTCGAGGTCGGTGACGCGGCCGGCGTCGGCGAGCGTCTTCGCGAGCTGCGCGGTGGCCTCGTCCTTCGTGGCGGCGGTGAGGTCGACGATGACCGTCGACGCCTCGGTGAGAGCAGTCATGCGCTCAGTTCTCCAATCGGGAGGGTGGGGTCGGGGTTCTCGACGACGGAGACGTCGTCGAGGCGGAGGGAGTCGGGACCCGGGGCTTCGCTGCCCGGGAGCTGGACGGCGGCGGTACCCCACGCGACTGCTGTCGCGAGGCGCTCCGCCTCCGTGGCGTCGACGGCCGAGAGGTAGCCGGCGAGCGTGCTGTCGCCGGCGCCGACGGTGCTGAGGGGCACGACGGCGGGGGCGCCCGCCCACCACGACGCGTGCGCCGTGACGAGGAGGGCGCCGTGCTCTCCGAGGCTGACGAGCGCTCGCGCGTCGGGCAGCTGCAGGAGTTCACGGGCTCCGGCGACGACGTCTCCGACCGTCGTCAGGGAGCGGCCGAGGAGCTCCTCGAGCTCCTCGAGGTTGGGCTTCACCAGGGTGGCGGTGCCGGCCGCGATGATCGCGGTCAGGGGGGCTCCCGAGGTGTCGACGGCGAGGGGGACGCCGAAGTGCAGGGCGAGGCGGCCGAGAGCGGGGTAGAAGTCCGCTCCCAGTCCCGGGGGGACGCTGCCGCAGGCGACGAGCCAGCGGGGCGAGGCCGAGACGTGCTCGCCGATCAGCTCGGAGAGGGCGTGGGCCTCCTCCTCCGTGACAGCGGGGCCGGGCTCGTTGATCTTGGTGGTGCGGCCCGTCCGGTCGTCGACCACGGTGATGTTGGTGCGGATCGGGTGGGCGATCGCCGCACTGGCCGAGCGGACTCCGGCGGCCCGGAGCATCGTGGACAGGTCGAGGCCGGTGGAGGCGTCGGCCGGGTAGACCGCGGTCGCCTCGACGCCGTTGCGGGCGAGGGCACGGGCGACGTTGACGCCCTTGCCGGCCGGGTCGCGCCGCACGTCGTGCGCGCGGTTGACCTCGCCGACGGCGAAGCCGCTCGTGGAGAGGGTGACGTCGATGCTCGGGTTGGCGGTGACGGTGACGATCATGCGCGGACGACCTCCGGGCCGGCCGACTCGATGTCGTCGGCGAGCTCGTCGTCGACATCGGCGTCGGTGATGACGGTGTCGACCGCGGACAGCGGAGCGACGTGCCCGAAGTCCTGCCGGCCGAACTTCGAGTGGTCGGCGAGGACCACGACCCGGCGCGCGGAGGCGATGATCGCGGACTTGACGACGGCCTCATCGAGATCGGGGGTGGTGAGCCCGCGCTCGAGGCTGAGGCCGTTCGTCCCGATGAAGGCGACGTCCACCGAGACCGTGGAGAGGGCCTGGGCGGCCCACGGCCCGACGGCGGCCTGCGTGACTCCGCGCAGGTGCCCGCCGATGAGGTGGAGGTCGATGTTGGGCCGGCCGACGAGCGCCATCGCGACGGGGAGGGAGTGGGTGACGACCGTCAGCCGGCGGTCCAGGGGGAGCAGCTCCGCCAGCCGCACCGTGGTGGTGCCGGCGTCGATGGCGATCGAGCCGCCGTCAGGCACCTCGGCGAGGGCCGCGGTGGCGATGCGGTCCTTCTCGCCGGCGAGGTGTCCCTCCCGGGCGGCGACCTCGGGCTCGATGCCCAGCCGCTCGACGGGGATGGCTCCGCCGTGCGCACGGCGCAGCAGGCCCCGCTTCTCGAGGCTGGTGAGATCGCGGCGGATCGTCTCCGGCGTCACGGCGAGGGAGAGGGCGAGGTCGCGGACCTCGACACGCCCGTCGGTGCGGGCGCGGTCCAGGATCGCCTGGTGCCGCTCCGGTGCGTACATGTGGACTCCGTCGTCTGGCCGTGGGTGGTGCGCCGGATCCGCGGTGTCGTTGCCGACCTCGGATCTGCGTTTACCTCTTTTTAGACCCGTTCAGGAGGGAAGTCAACAGAAACGGACAGAATCGGCAGGCGGAATCGGGCGCGGCGACGCCGGGAAGACCGGGAAGCGGACCGCCGGGTCAGGCGGCGAGCTGCTCGAGCTCCTCCTCGAGCTGCGCGAGCTGGCGCTCCAGGCGCCGTCGTTTCAGGAGGGACGCCTCCGGCAGCGCGGCGCGAAGCCGCTCGCGCTCGGCCTCGGCGAGGGTGCGGCGCGCGGTGCGCAGCTGCTCCTCCCGCTCCTTCTCGCGCTCCTCCGGCGTGAGCTTGCGCGCCGAGATCCCGGCGTCGCTCATCCCGACGGAGATCCACGACGCGGCGATCAGGATCACCTGGCAGACGAGGTTGAACCAGATCAGCAGACCGATGAGGACCGCGAACGAGGCGAGCAGCGGATTGCGGGAGGCGCCGCCCAGCAGCTGCGTTCCGAGGACCTTGAGCGCGCCGAGAGCGATTCCGCCGAGCAGCGACCCCGCCCAGAGGTTCTTCCAGGGGATCGAGATGCCCGAGAGGATGCGGAAGGAGCCGGCGAGGGTGCCCGTGTCCAGGGCGAGCATGATCAGCAGGCCGACCGCGCTGCCGGCGAGACGGGCCGGCATCGACTCGCTGCCGATCCCGAGGAAGCCGAACGCCACGTCCACCAGCGAGGTCGAGAACACGGAGAGACCCGCCGAGACCAGCAGCACCGCCCCGAAGACCAGGGCGAGCCCCGCGTCCTTGAGCTTGAGCAGGACGAAGAGGGTCGTGGGTCCGGGGAGCGAGAAGAGCAGCCGGACCGCCTGGCGCAGGCTCCCCAGGAAGTTCAGCGCCGTCCAGAGCAGGCCGGCGGCCGCGATCGCACCCGTCCAGCCGAGGATCGACGAGTCGAGCAGGTCGTCCACCGACACGAGCGCGTTCTTCCCGCCGATCAGGCCGGGGACGGAGCGGGTCACCAGATCGAGGAGGGAGTCGCGCAGCACCGAGTCGTCGCGCACCCAGAAGCCGAAGACGGCGAAGAAGACGAAGAGCGCCGCGAAGACCGCGAACAGGGCCTGGAAGGCGAGTCCGGAGGCGAAGAGGGGCCCGCCGGTCTCGGAGTAGTGGAGAATCACCCGCACCGGCCGCGTCCGCATGACCCGCTCGAACAGGCCCGGGATCCCGCGGGGAGTGTCGGCCGCCTCGGTCATTCCTCCAGCGTACTGAGGCCTCGCGGCGCTCCCGTGCACGCGGCCGCCTGCACGCTGGAACGCGTCCGGCCCGCCGGATCCGAGGATCCCGGCGGGCCGGACGCGTTCGCGAGGGGGAGGATCAGGCGCGGCCGCGGATGACGGCCTGCTTCACCTCGGCGATCGCCTGCGTGATCTGGATGCCGCGCGGGCACGCCTCCGTGCAGTTGAAGGTCGTGCGGCAGCGCCACACGCCCTCCTTGTCGTTGAGGATGTCCAGGCGCGCTCCACCGGCGTCGTCGCGCGAGTCGAAGATGAAGCGGTGGGCGTTCACGATCGCCGCGGGGCCGAAGTACTGCCCGTCGGTCCAGAACACGGGGCAGGACGAGGTGCACGCGGCGCAGAGGATGCACTTCGTGGTGTCGTCGAAGCGGGCACGGTCGGCGACCGACTGCACGCGCTCCTTGCCCTTGGGTGCCGGGGTGTTGGCGACCAGGAACGGCTGCACCTCGCGGTAGGAGGCGAAGAACGGCTCCATGTCGACGACGAGGTCCTTCTCGAGGGGCAGGCCCTTGATCGCCTCGATGTAGATCGGCTGCGAGATGTCGAGATCCTTGATCAGCGTCTTGCAGGCCAGGCGGTTGCGGCCGTTGATCCGCATCGCGTCGGATCCGCAGATGCCGTGCGCGCACGAGCGGCGGAAGGTCAGCGATCCGTCCTGGTCCCACTTGATGCGGTGCAGGGCGTCGAGGACGCGGTCGGTCGAGTACATCTCGACGTCGAAGTCCTGCCAGCGCGGCTCGGCGTCCACCTCGGGGTCGAAGCGGCGGATGATGAACGTGACGGTGAACGCCTCCGGGGCCGCGGGGGCGGCGGGCGGCTGCTCGAGGGTAGCGGTCGACATGGCTAGTACTTCCTCTCCATCGGCTGGTACCGGGTGATCACGACGGGCTTCCAGTCGAGCCGGATGTGGTCACCGGCGTCGGAGGAGTGGGCGTCACCGGAGAGGTACGCCATCGTGTGCTGCATGTAGTTCTCGTCGTCGCGCTTCGGGAAGTCGTCGCGCATGTGGCCGCCGCGGCTCTCCTTGCGGTTGCGCGCCGAGTAGACGACGACCTCGGCGAGGTCGAGCAGGAAGCCCAGCTCGACGGCCTCGAGGAGGTCGGTGTTGAAGCGCTTGCCCTTGTCCTGCACCGAGATGTTGCGGAACCGGTCGCGCAGGCGCTGGATGGTCCCGGTGACGGCCTCGAGGGACTCGTCGGTGCGGAACACCTGGGCGTTCTTGTCCATCTCGTCCTGCAGCTCCTTGCGGATCGAGGCGATCCGCTCGGTGCCGGTCGCGGAGCGGAGCGAGGCGAGCATGTCGCGGATCGCGCCGGCCGGGTCGGCGGGCAGAGGGGTGAAGTCGACCGTCTTGGCGTAGTCGGCGGCGTTGTTGCCGCTGCGCTTGCCGAAGACGTTGATGTCGAGGAGGGAGTTGGTGCCGAGGCGGTTGGAGCCGTGCACCGAGACGCACGCGCACTCGCCGGCGGCGTAGAGGCCGGGGACGACGGTCGTGTTGTCCGAGAGCACCTCGGCCTTGACGTTGGTCGGGATGCCGCCCATCGCGTAGTGCGCGGTCGGCATGACGGGGACCGGCTCGACGACGGGGTCGACGCCCAGGTAGGTGCGGGCGAACTCGGTGATGTCGGGGAGCTTGGTCTCGAGGACCTCGGCGCCCAGGTGGGTGCAGTCCAGCAGCACGTAGTCCTTGTGCGGTCCGGCGCCGCGGCCCTCCGCCACCTCCTGGACCATGCAGCGGGCGACGATGTCGCGCGGCGCGAGGTCCTTGATGGTGGGGGCGTAGCGCTCCATGAAGCGCTCGCCCGAGGCGTTGCGGAGGATCGCACCCTCTCCTCGCGCTCCCTCGGTGAGGAGGATGCCGAGGCCGGCGAGGCCGGTCGGGTGGAACTGGAAGAACTCCATGTCCTCCAGGGGGAGGCCCTTGCGCCAGATGATGCCGACGCCGTCGCCGGTGAGGGTGTGCGCGTTGGAGGTGGTCTTGTAGATCTTGCCGAAGCCGCCGGTCGCGAAGATGATCGCCTTCGCCTGGAAGACGTGCAGCTCGCCCGTGGCCAGCTCGTAGGCGACGACGCCGGAGGGCTTGGCCACTCCGTCGACCTCGGTCATCACCAGGTCGAGGACGTAGAACTCGTTGTAGAAGTTGATGCCGAGCCGGACGCAGTTCTGGAACAGCGTCTGCAGGATCATGTGGCCGGTGCGGTCGGCCGCGTAGCAGGCCCGGCGGACGGGCGCCTTGCCGTGGTCGCGGGTGTGGCCGCCGAAGCGGCGCTGGTCGATCTTGCCCTCCTCGGTGCGGTTGAAGGGCAGGCCCATGTTCTCGAGGTCGATGACCGCGTCGATGGCCTCCTTCGCGAGGATCTCGGCCGCGTCCTGGTCGACGAGGTAGTCGCCGCCCTTGACGGTGTCGAAGGTGTGCCACTCCCAGCTGTCCTCCTCGACGTTCGCGAGGGCGGCGGCCATGCCGCCCTGCGCCGCTCCGGTGTGGGAGCGGGTCGGGTACAGCTTCGAGATCACGGCCGTCTTCGCCTTGGGGCCGGCCTCGATGGCCGCGCGCATCCCGGCACCGCCGGCGCCGACGATGACGACGTCGAACTGGTGGTAGTGGACGCCGTCGGGTCCGACGGTCTGCGCGAAGGCGCTCTGGTCGGCGCCGGTGTGGGAGTGGCCTGGTGTGCTCACGGGGTGGGTGCTCCGTCGTACGGGGATGGGAGGGGGAGGTGCCGGGACGCGGTGCCGCGGACCGGGAGGGGCGCGGGCCCCTCTCCGATCCGCGGCACCGTGGTCACGCTGCGCAGAAGGAGGGCAGCAGATCCGCGGCGGTGCCGGCGGGGCACGGGTCGAACGCGAAGACGACCCAGGTGCCGAGCGCGATCAGCGCGACGACGGCGACGAGGATGCCGCCCTTGAAGGCCTTGGCCAGCAGGGGCGAGGTCGCGTAGTCGTTGACCAGCGTGCGCATGCCGTTGCCGCCGTGGATCAGCGCGAGCCACAGCATGAGGACGTCCCACCACTGCCAGAACGGGTTCGCCAGCTTGCCGCCGACGAAGCCGAAGTCGATGGCCTTGATGCCGTCGCCCAGCAGCAGGTTGTAGATGAGGTGCCCGAAGATCAGGACGATCAGCACGACGCCGGAGGCGCGCATGTAGATCCAGCCCCACTTCTCCCAGTTGGTGCCGGAGGAGCGGGTCGGGGTGTGCGGGGTCCGCGGTGCGGCGACGGTGCTCAATGCGCACCCCCCTCGCTGAAGACGTTGATCAGGTGGCGCGGCGCGAAGCCGAGCATCAGCACGACCCAGAGGCCCATGACGACCCAGAAGAGGACGCGCTGGTTGCGGGTCGCCCAGCTCCAGAAGTCGACCAGGATGATCCGCAGGCCGTTCAGCGCGTGGAACGCGATGGCGCCCACGAGCCCGGTCTCGCCGAGTCCCATGATCGGGTTCTTGTACGTGCCGATGACCGCGTTGTACGCCTCGGGGCTCACGGCGATGAGAGCGGAGTCGAGGACGTGGACGAGGAGGAAGAAGAAGATGGCGACACCGGTGATCCGGTGGAGCACCCATGACCACATGCCTTCGCGACCGCGGTACAGGGTGCCGGCCGGACGCCGGATCTTCCCCTGCTTCCGGGGTGCGAGGGTTTGAGCAGCTTGAACTGACACGAACAACCCTCCCTGGTTGTGCTCCGACGGCCTGACCTGTTCCCACGTCGCGTGGACGGGGACGGGGCGGGGAGCGACGAGAAACTCGCCCTCCGATTCTAAGCGCGCTCGCAGGCGGGCGCGGCTTAGGCGAGCCTTAGCTGCGGGGCAGGGCGAGGGCGCGCGCCCCCGCGGTCGCGTAGTGCGCGAGGAGCTCGTCGGTGAGCGCGCTCCAGGTGCGGTGGAGCACGCGACGGCGGCCCGCCTCGGCGAGCCGGGCGCGCAGTGCGGGATCGCGGACCAGGCGCTCCACCTGCCGGCGCAGGTCGGAGTCGCTCTCGGGCGCGTAGAGCAGGCCGTCCACGCCGTGCTCGATGAGGTCGGTGGGGCCGCCCGCGTGCGGCGCGACCACGGCGGTGCCGGATGCCTGCGCCTCCTGGACCGTCTGGCCGAACGTCTCCTCCGTGCCGGTGTGCACGAAGACGTCGAGCGCGGCGAAGACCGCCGGCAGCCGGTCGCCGTCGAGCCGGCCGAGCATCCGCGCCGCCGGGCCGAGGGCGGCGGCGACCCGGGCGGAGGAGGGGCCGTAGCCGCCCACGACCAGCTCCGCGTGCGGGAGGGAGGCGAGCGCCGCCATCCGCTCCACCCTCTTCTCGGGGGAGAGGCGCCCGATGTAGCCGACGAGCGCGTCGTCGGCGCCGAGTCCGGCACGGACGGCCTGCGCGGAGGGGGAGGAGCGGCGGCGCGGGTGGAAGCGCTCGCTCTGCACGCCGCGGCCCCACAGCGCGGTGCGCTCGATACCGGCGGCGGCGAGGTCGTCGAGGGCGCTCGTGGAGGGGGCGAGGGTCAGGTCCGCCCCGGCGTGGATCTGGCGGATCACCCGCCAGGCGAGGGCGCGGGCGCCGCGGATGCCGTAGCGGGCCGCGAATCGCGCGACGTCCGTCTGGTAGATCGCGACACTCGGCACCCCGAGCCGGCCGGCCGAGGCGATGGCGCGGGCGCCGAGGAGGAAGGGCGAGGCGACGTGCACCACGTCGGGCTTGAAGTCGGCCAGCTCCCGGGTGAGGGCGAGCGTGGGGATTCCGACCGGGAAGTCGCGGTAGGCGATCGCCGGGTGCTCCACGACGCGGTGGCCCGCGTAGTGGCCCGGCGCCCCCGCGGCCGGGCAGACGACGAGCGCCTCGATCCCGCGCTCCGCGAACTCGTCGAGCACCCGCAGGACGCTCGTGGTCACGCCGTTCAAGGACGGCAGGAAGCTCTCGGTGACGACCGCGACTCTCACGCCCCGGACGCTACGGCGGCGGGATGAACGGCGGCGCGCGCCCGGGTGAACGGACGGTCGCGCTCGGGCTCCCTTGTATCCTGCGGACATGACATCACCTGAGACCGATGGCCGCGCCCCGCTCGACCGCTTCTACAGCGTGATCCCCGCCGGCGGGATCGGCTCGAGGCTGTGGCCGCTCTCCCGGGCCGACGCCCCGAAGTTCCTGCACGATCTGACGGGGTCGGGACAGACCCTCCTCCGCGACACCTGGGACCGCCTCGCGCCCATCTCGGGCGCCGACCGGATCATGGTCGTGACCGGGCGCGCGCACCGCGCCGCCGTCGAGGAGCAGCTCGAGAGCCTCGAGGACCTCAACGTCGTCCTCGAGAGCGAGCCGCGCGACTCGTCCGCCGCGATCGGCCTGGCCGCCGCCATCCTCGAGCGCCGCCAGCCGGGCGTGATCATCGGCTCGTTCGCCGCCGACCACGTCATCAGCGGTCAGCAGCTGTTCCACGACGCGGTCGCCGAGGCCGTCGTCGCGGCGGACGCGGGCTACATCGCGACCATCGGCATCACGCCGACCGAGCCTGCCGTGGGCTTCGGCTACATCCGCACGGGGAAGCACCTCGGGATCGACGGGGCGACGCACACGCTCGCCGTCGACTCCTTCGTCGAGAAGCCCGACGCCGACACCGCGCGCGCCTATCTCTCCAGTGGTCAGTACCTCTGGAACGCGGGCATGTTCATCGCCCGCGCCGACCGCCTCCTCGAGGAGCTCGGCCGCGCCAAGCCGAAGCTGCTCGCCGGACTGCTCGAGCTCGCCGCCGCGTGGGACACCCCGGAGCGCGGCGCGGTCGTCGACCGCATCTGGCCGGGCCTGGAGAAGATCGCGATCGACTACTCCGTCGCCGAGCCGGCCGCGGCCGCGGGCAAGCTGGCCGTCGTGCCCGGCCACTTCTCCTGGGACGACGTGGGCGACTTCGCCTCGATCGCGAAGCTGCACTCGAGCGGACTCCGCTCGGACCTCGCCATCCTCGGCGAGGACGCGCGTGTTCTGGCCGACTCCGCGACGGGCATCGTCGTCAGCGGCGGCAACCGCACCATCGCCCTCATCGGAGTGAAGGACATCGTCGTCGTGGACACCCCCGACGCACTCCTGGTGACCACGACCGAGAACGCCCAGAAGGTCAAGGGCGTCGTCGACGCCCTGCGCCTCTCCGGCCGCACGGACGTCCTCTAGCCCTCCGTCCCACCCGTCGAAGCGCGGCCCTCCCCTCGGAGGCGCCGCGCTTCGCCGTTCCGCCCCTCGCCTCCTGCGCGTGCGGCGGTCCCGATCCGCCGTTCGCGCGGCGACTCGACCACCCTCGATGAGGGCCTCGGCCGTCCCGCTCGGTGCTGGCGGGCGGGTCTCCGCTCGCGCGGCAATTCGACCACCGTGGAAGCACCCGTCCGTGCCCGACCGCGCGCAGCGCGGAGCTCCCACGAGCACTCTCGACGTCCGGCAGCAGGGGAGAGGGCCGCGAGCCGGAATCGCGTGCCAAGCGATTCAGGCCAGCCCGACGCGACCCGCTCTGCGGAACGCACCCGTCGCGAAGCCGACCGCGCCGAGCCGCCCCGCGGCTCGGAATCGAGCCCAGCCGCCCGCGCCGAGCCGCTCCGCGGCTCGGAATCGAGCCCAGCCGCCCGCGCCGAGCCGCTCCGCGGCTCGGAATCGAGCCCAGCCGCCCGTACCCGCGACACGCTCCCCATGTCGCGAAGATCAACACTGTGTAACTCTTCCTGACCACCACCGTCCGGGCGGCTGAGCGGCTTGTCACATTGGGTAACGTGTGGGAATCGACGCCCTGTTGCGCTCGTCGCGCGGGGCCGCATTCCTGGAGGACGACATCTTGACTATCACCTCGCGTAAGGCCGCGTTCGGCGGTCTCGCCGCCCTCGGCGTCACCGCGCTTCTCGCCGGTTGCGCCTCCGCCCCCGAGGAGAGCGGCTCCAGCGCCGCCGCCGGTGGCGACTTCCTGCCCTGCATGGTCTCCGACGCGGGCGGGTTCGACGACAAGTCGTTCAACGAGCTCGGCTACAACGGCCTCGTGAAGGCCTCGGAGGACCTCGGTGTCACGCCGAAGACCGTCACCTCGGAGTCCGAGACGGACTACGCCCCGAACCTGACCAGCCTCGTCGACCAGGGCTGCAACCTGATCATCACCGTCGGCTTCGCGCTGGCGGAGGCCACGTCGGCCGCGGCCGAAGCGAACACGGACATCGACTTCGCGATCATCGACGACGCGTCGATCGACCTGCCGAACGTCAAGCCGATCACCTTCGACACCTCGCAGGCGGCGTTCCTCGCCGGCTACACGGCCGCGTCGTACTCCAAGACCGGCGTCGTCGGCACCTACGGCGGCCAGCAGTTCCCGACCGTCACGATCTTCATGGACGGCTACGCCGACGGCGTGAAGTACTACAACGAGCAGAAGGGGAAGGACGTCAAGGTCGTCGGCTGGGACGTCGACGCGCAGACCGGCTCCTTCACCGGCGGCTTCGCGGCGGGCGTCGAGGCCAAGTCGGCCGCGCAGTCGCTGATCGACCAGAACGCGGACGTCATCCTCCCCGTCGGCGGTCCGATCTTCCAGTCGGCGATCGAGGCGATCCGCGACTCCGGCAAGGACATCGCGATGGTCGGCGTGGACGCGGACCTGTACGAGACCTACCCCGACGGCGCCGACCTGTACCTGACCTCGATCCTCAAGGGCATCGAGGCCGGCACGACCGACGTCACCAGCTCCGCCGGAGCCGACGACTTCGACCCCACTCCCTTCGTGGGCACCCTCGAGAACGACGGAGTCGGCATCGCGCCGTTCCACGACTTCGAGTCGAAGGTCTCGGGCGACCTGCAGGGCGAGCTCGACACCATCAAGGCGGGCATCATCGACGGCTCCATCACCGTCACCTCCCCGTCCGCTCCCGCGGCGTCCTAGCCGCTTACTCGAAGAGGCCGGCGGGCCCGAGCACACCTCGGGACCGCCGGCCTCTTCGTCGGTCCGGCGGGCGGATCGGCTCCGCTGCGTCCCTCGATCCCGGCCGACGGCGCATCGTGGCGCGAACCGAAAGTTAGATTGGTCCCATGAAGCTCGAACTGCGTGGCATCACGAAGCGCTTCGGCGCGCTCGTGGCCAACGACCACATCGATCTCACCGTCGAACCCGGTGAGATCCACTGCCTCCTCGGCGAGAACGGCGCGGGCAAGTCGACGCTCATGAACGTGCTCTACGGCCTGTACCAGGCCGAGGAGGGGGAGATCCTGCTGGACGACGCGGTCCAGCACTTCTCCGGTCCGGGTGACGCCATGAAGGCGGGCATCGGGATGGTCCACCAGCACTTCATGCTCGTCCCCGTGTTCACCGTCGCCGAGAACGTCATGCTGGGCCACGAGGAGACGAAGGCCGGCGGGCGCCTGGACCTCGCCGCCGCGCGCGCCCGGGTGCGCGAGATCTCGGACCGCTTCGGCTTCGACGTGGATCCCGACGCCCTGGTCGAGGACCTCCCCGTCGGCGTGCAGCAGCGGGTCGAGATCATCAAGGCCCTCTCCCGCGACGCCCGGGTGCTCGTGTTCGACGAGCCGACCGCGGTGCTGACCCCGCAGGAGACCGACGAGCTGATCGCGATCATGCGCCAGCTGCGTGCGGCCGGGACCGCCATCGTCTTCATCACGCACAAGCTCCGCGAGGTGCGCGAGGTCGGAGACCGCATCACCGTCATCCGCCTCGGCAGAGTCGTGGGGGAGGCGTCGCCGACGGCGAGCAACGCCGAGCTCGCCTCGCTGATGGTGGGCCGCGCCGTCGAGCTGACGGTGCAGAAGGAGCAGGCGGTGCCGGGCGACGAGGCCCTCGTCGTCTCGAACCTCACCGTGCGCGACGCCAACGGCCAGGCCGTCGTCGACGACGTCTCCTTCGAGGTCCGCCGCGGCGAGATCCTCGCGATCGCGGGCGTGCAGGGCAACGGTCAGACCGAGCTCACCGAGGCGATCATGGGCCTGCAGGAGCGGGTCGAGGGCTCGGTGACCCTGGACGGGCGCCGCCTCGACGGGCTGTCCGTGCGCCGCGTCCTCGAGTCGGGGGTCGGCTTCGTCCCCGAGGACCGCACCGAGGACGGTCTGGTCGCCGAGTTCACGATCGCCGAGAACCTCATGCTCGACCGCAGCGACCGCGGTCCGTTCGTGAAGGGACTGGGCCTGCGGCTGAAGGAGCTCGAGCGCTTCGCCGAGGAGCGGGTGCGCGAGTTCGACGTGCGCGCCCAGGGGATCGGCACCCACGTCGGCCGCCTCTCCGGAGGCAACCAGCAGAAGGTGGTGCTCGCGCGCGAGCTCAGCCGGGAGCTGCGGCTGTTCATCGCGGCGCAGCCCACCCGCGGCATCGACGTCGGCTCCATCGAGTTCGTCCACAAGCGCATCGTCGAGACGCGCGACACCGGGGTCCCCGTGATCGTGGTGTCGACGGAGCTCGACGAGGTCGCGGCGCTCGCCGACCGCATCGCGGTCATGTACAAGGGCGGGATCATCGGCATCGTCCCCGCCGACACGCCCCGCGAGGTCCTGGGGCTCATGATGGCCGGGCAGGCGCCCGCCGAGAAGGGAGCGGCGGCGTGAGCGACGCGCAACTGCCCGCGGTCGATCCCGACGCGGAGACCGAGAAGGCGTCCGGGCTCGAGCCCGGCCAGAAGCCGGATCAGGAGGTGCGCCCCGGCCCGCTCGAGAGCGGTGCCTCGCGTGTCCTGCGCGAGATCCTCTCCGGCACCGCGCTGATGTCGGTGCTCGCCGTGCTGCTCTCCCTCATCGCGGGCGGCGTGCTGATCGCCGCGACCGACAAGGACGTCCAGGCGGCGTCGGGCTACTTCTTCGCCCGGCCGCTCGACACCCTGCAGGCGATCTGGCAGTCCGTCTCCGGTGCCTACTCCTCGCTCTTCCAGGGCTCGGTCTACAACTTCCGTCGCGAAGGCTTCGCCAACGGCATCAAGCCACTGACGGACACCCTGGCCTTCGCGACCCCGCTGATCGCCGGCGGCCTCGGAGTGGCGCTGGCCTTCCGCGTCGGCCTGTTCAACATCGGCGGCCGCGGTCAGATGCTGATCGCCGCCGCCTGCGCGGGCTGGGTCGGCTTCTCCTTCGACCTCCCGTGGGGCGTGCACCTGATCGTCGCGCTCGCCGCCGGCATCCTGGGCGGCGCGCTCTGGGGTGGACTCGTGGGACTGCTCAAGGCCCGCACCGGCGCGCACGAGGTGATCCTCACGATCATGCTCAACTACGTCGCGTTCTACCTGATCTCGTACCTCCTGCGGACGCCCGGCGCGCTGCAGGCGCCCGGCTCGAACAACCCGAAGTCGCCCGGGATGAAGGAGACCGCGGTCTTCCCGGCGCTCCTCGGCCCCGGATACTCGCTCACGCTCGGCTTCGTCTTCGCGGTCCTCGCGACCGTGTTCGTCTGGTGGCTCCTGAACCGCTCGACGATCGGCTTCAAGTTCCGCGCGGTGGGGGAGAACCCTCACGCGGCCCGGGTCGCGGGCATCGACGTGAAGAACAGCTACGTGTACGCGATGCTCCTCTCCGGCGGCCTGCTCGGCCTCGCCGGCAGCGCCCAGGTGATGGGGACGGTCACGACCGGCTTCACCTCCGGGATCGACGCGGGCATCGGCTTCGACGCGATCACGGTCGCGCTGCTGGGCCGCTCCCGCCCCTGGGGCGTGTTCTTCGCCGGCATCCTCTTCGGCGCCTTCAAGGCGGGCGGCTACTCGATGCAGGCCGCCGAGGGCGTGCCGATCGACGTGGTCCTCGTCGTCCAGTCGCTGATCGTCCTCTTCATCGCCGCACCGCCGCTGGTGCGCGCGATCTTCCGCCTCCCGACGCCCGGGGCCGCCCCGAAGCGCCGCACCCGCCGCACCTCGGAGGTGTCCGCATGAGCACCGCCGTCGCCACCGCCCCCGACCGCGTCGTGATCCGCAGCTGGAAGGCGCCGATCGCGTTCGGCGTCTTCGCGCTGCTCGCCGTCGTCCTCTTCGTGGCCCTCGGCCGCGACGGGACGAGCTCGTTCCGCCTCGCCGCGGGGACCGACTTCTTCGCGCTGCCGGACATCCCGTTCCCGACGCGGGGGACGGGCGTGGTCGTCGCGATCCTCCTGGTCGCCCTGGCCGTCGCGTCGGCCGCACTCACCCGCGCCGGCCGCCGGATCCCGCTCTGGCTCTCGGCGGTCTTCGCCCTGGTCTTCCTGATCGGGTTCCTCGTCTGGGCGTCGGCCGGTGCCGCCCTGCCCGTCTCGGGACTTCTGCTCGGGACCGTCGGACTCGCCACTCCGCTGATCTTCGGCTCGCTCGGCGGCGTCATCTCGGAGCGTGTCGGAGTCGTCAACGTCGCGATCGAGGGGCAGCTGCTCGCCGGCGCCTTCACCGCGGCGATGGTCGGCTCCCTCACCCGCCAGCCGGTGCTCGGCCTGCTCGCGGCGATGGTCGCGAGCGTCCTGGTGTCGTTCGTGCTGGCCGCCTTCGCGATCAAGTACCTGGTCGACCAGGTGATCGTCGGAGTCGTGCTGAACGTGCTGGTGACCGGCCTGACGAGCTTCCTCTACTCCCAGGTCCTCTCCGCCGACACGTCGACGTTCAACTCGCCGGTGAAGTTCGACCGCCTCCCGATCCCGGTGCTCAGCCAGGTGCCGGTCGTGGGCGCCGTCCTGTTCAACCAGACGGTGATCGTCTACCTGATGTACTTCGCGATCTTCGCGGTGTGGTGGGGGCTGTTCAAGACCAAGTGGGGCCTCCGCCTGCGCGCCGTCGGCGAGCACCCGCAGGCCGCGGACACGGTGGGCATCGATGTCGCCCGCACGCGCTTCTGGAACGTCTCCCTCGCCGGGGCGATCGCCGGAGTCGGCGGCGCGTACTACACGCTCGACGCGGTCGGCGCGTTCGGCAAGGAGATGACCGCGGGCGCGGGCTTCATCGCCCTGGCCGCCGTCATCTTCGGCCGCTGGGACCCGATCAAGGCGACGCTCGCGTCGCTCCTGTTCGGCTTCGCGACCAACCTGCAGAACGTGCTCGGCGTCATCGGCTCGCCCGTGCCCAGCGAGTTCATGCTGATGCTGCCGTACGTCGTGACGATCTTCGCGGTGGCCGGTCTCGTCGGCCAGTCCCGCGGACCGGCCGCCGCCGGCAAGCCGTACCTGAAGTCCTGAGAGGAGCCGTCGTGACCGACATCGATTGGGAGGCGCTGCGCGAGGCCGCCCTGGAGGCCATGAGCCGCGCCTACGTCCCGTACTCGAAGTTCCCCGTCGGGGTCGCCGCTCTCGTGGACGACGGTCGGACGATCTCGGGCTGCAACGTCGAGAACGCCTCCTACGGGCTCACGCTCTGCGCCGAGTGCGCGCTGGTGTCCTCTCTGCACATGACGGGCGGCGGCCGGCTCGTCGCCTTCACCTGCGTCGACGGGAAGGGCGGCGTCCTGATGCCCTGCGGGCGCTGCCGCCAGCTGCTCTTCGAGCACTCGGCCGAGGGCATGCTCCTCCAGACCGTGTCGGGCGTGAAGACGATCGACGAGGTCATCCCCGACGCCTTCGGCCCGCGCACCCTCGAGGCCTACGCCGCCTCCTAGCGCCGCCGTCACCGCTCCCACTCCCGAACCGAGGACTCCGCATGACCCGCACCACCCCCGTCGAGGACTTCGACGCCGTCGACATCATCCGCACCAAGCGCGACCGCGGCACGCTCTCGACCGCGCAGATCGACTGGCTGATCGACGCCTACACCCGCGGCTACGTCGCCGACGAGCAGATGGCGGCCTTCGCGATGGCGGTCCTGCTGAACGGGATGGAGCGCGACGAGATCCGCGACCTCACCCTGGCGATGATCGCCAGCGGCGAGCGCATGCGCTTCGACGGACTCGGCAAGCGCACGGTCGACAAGCACTCCACGGGCGGGGTCGGCGACAAGATCACGCTGCCGCTGATGCCGCTGGTCGCCTCCTTCGGCGTGGCGGTGCCCCAGCTCTCGGGACGCGGGCTCGGCCACACGGGCGGAACGCTCGACAAGCTGGAGTCGATCCCGGGCTGGCGGGCCGACCTCGGCAACGAGGAGATGCTGGAGCAGCTGCGGACGGTCGGCGGCGTGATCTGCGCCGCGGGCTCGGGCCTGGCCCCCGCCGACAAGAAGCTCTACGCGCTCCGGGACATCACCGGGACCGTCGAGGCGATCCCGCTGATCGCGTCCTCGATCATGTCGAAGAAGATCGCCGAGGGGACCGACGCCCTGGTGCTCGACGTGAAGTTCGGCTCCGGGGCGTTCATGGTCGACATCGAGCGCTCGCGGGAGCTGGCGCGGGCGATGGTCGACCTCGGCAACGACGCGGGGGTGCGGACCACCGCGCTGCTGACCAACATGAACGTGCCGCTCGGTCTGGCCATCGGCAACGCGAACGAGGTGCGGGAGTCGGTCGAGGTGCTCGCCGGCGGCGGCCCCCCGGACGTCCGGGAGCTGACGCTGGCCCTGGCCCGCGAGATGCTGGCCCTCGCCGGGCAGCCGGACGCGGATGTCGAGCGCGCCCTCGACGGCGGCGCGGCGATGGACACCTGGCGCGCGGTCATCCGCGCTCAGGGAGGGGATCCGGATGCGGCGCTTCCCGAGGCCCGCGAGACCCACGTCGTGGTCGCCGAGCGCGACGGCGTCCTGGTGGAGCAGCAGGCGCTGCCGTTCGGCATCGCCGCCTGGCGCCTGGGCGCCGGACGCGCCCGCCAGTCCGACGCGGTGCAGCACGCGGCGGGGATCGACCTGCACGCGAAGCCGGGCGACCGCGTCCGCGCGGGCCGGCCCCTGCTCACGCTGTCGGCCGACGAGCCGGAGCGCTTCGCCCGGGCGCTCGAGGCGCTCGACGGTGCCTACCGGATCGGCGACGACGGCGACGAGGTGCTCGACGGCGGCCCCCTCGTGGCGGAGCGCGTCTCCTAGCCCCGCGCCGCCCGGCACGGAGGAGGCGCCGCCCGGCGAGCCGCTCCCGCCGACCCTCTAGGGTGGTCGGCGAACCACCGCCGACCCGCGAGGAGCACCGTGACCGATCAGACCGAGGAGTACCTCCTCCCGGGCGAGGGCGTCCTCATCGACGAGCTCCCCAAGGTGTCGCTGCACGACCACCTCGACGGGGGGCTGCGGCCCGGGTCGGTCCTCGAGATCGCCCGCGAGACGGGCGTGCCGCTCCCGGCCGAGGAGCCGGATGCCCTCGCCGAGTGGTTCCGCGCCACGGCCGACTCCGGCTCCCTCACCGACTACATCGCCACCTTCGAGACGACGGTCGCCGTGATGCAGACCGCGCCGGCGCTCGAGCGCGTGGCCCGCGAGTTCGTGCTCGACCTCGCCGCCGACGGAGTCGTGCACGGCGAGGTGCGCTGGGCGCCGGAGCAGCACCAGCGCGCCGGGCTCTCGCTCGACGCGGCTGTCGAGGCGGTCCAGGAGGGGCTGCAGCAGGGCGTGCAGGAGGCGGCGGCGCAGGGACACCGCATCCGCGTCGGCCAGCTGATCACCGCGATGCGGCACGCGGACCGCTCGCTCGAGGTCGCCGAGCTGGCGCTGCGCCACCGCGAGCGCGGTGCGATCGGCTTCGACATCGCCGGAGCCGAGGCGGGCTTCCCCGCCTCGAGGCACCGTCCCGCCTTCGAGCTGCTCGCGGCGGCGCACTTCCCGACCACGGTGCACGCGGGGGAGGCGGACGGCCTCGACAGCATCCGCTCCGCCCTGCTCGACGGCCGCGCGCTGCGCCTGGGTCACGGCGTCCGGATCGCGGAGGACATCCGCATCGAGCGCCAGGACGACGACGCGAGCTACGTGACCCTCGGCGAGCTCTCGGAGTGGGTGAAGGACCGCGAGATCGCCCTCGAGCTCAGCCCCTCCTCCAACCTGCAGACCGGCGCCGTCGCGGCGTGGGGTGCCGAGCTCGCCGACCACCCCTTCGACCTGCTCTACCAGTTGGGCTTCCGCGTCACGGTGAACACCGACAACCGCCTGATGAGCGCGACGACCCTCAGCCGCGAGCTCGCCCTCCTGTCCGACGCGTTCGGGTACGATCTCGACGACTTCGAGGCCTTCCAGCTCAACGCGGCCCACGCCGCCTTCCTGCCGCTCGACGAGCGCCGCGAGCTCGTCGAGACGATCAGCGCCGGCTTCGAGGCGGCCTGACGGTGCCGCTCGACGCGCTCCCCGAGGAGGCGGTGGCCCTCCGCCACTCCGCCGGATCCTGGCGGGAGGCCGTCCTCGAGGCGGGCCGTGCTCTCGAGCGGACCGGTGCGGTCGACGCCGCCTACTCCCGGCGCATGGTCGAGCAGGTCGACGTGCTCGGGCCGTACATCGTCATCGCGCCCGGGCTCGCCCTCGCGCACGCCCGGCCCGGCAACGACGTCCTCGCGGACGGCCTCTCCGTCGTCACGCTGGCCGAGCCCGTCGCCTTCGGGCACAGCACCAACGATCCGGTCTCGGTCGTCATCGGGATCGCCGCCACCCAGGCGCACGGGCACGTCGGCTTCGTCTCCGGGCTCGCCGACGTGCTCAGCCGTCCGGACGCGGTCGGTGCACTCGCCGCCGCCCGCACCCTCCGCAGCATCAACGCCGTCCTCACCGACAGCACCCCGCACCACCCGCACCACGGAAGAAGCGCATGAAGATCGTCACCCTCTGCGGCGCCGGAATCGGCACCTCCGCCATCCTCAAGCTCGGCGCCGAGCGCGCCCTCGAGACCCTCGACCTCGAGGCCGAGGTGATCGCCTCCGACCTGGCCTCCGTCGACGCGCTCGCCGCCGACGCGCAGGTCATCCTCACCTCCGGTGAGCTCGTCGACCGCATCGGCCGCACCTTCGCCGAGGTCGTCGTCATCGACAACTACCTCGACCAGAACGAGATCACGGAGAAGATCGAGCGGGCGCTGGGCTGAGCTCGACTCTGAGCCGCTCCCTGCGCGGCTCAGCGCGGTCGGCCTCCCGACGGGGTGCGTTCCGCAGAGCGTATTCCGTCGGGCTGCCTCGAATCGCTGCCACGCGATTCTCGGACGCGCCCTCCACCTTGCGGTGAGAGGGCGCTCCCTCCTCCTGCTGGTCGAGTAGCCGCAGAGCGGCGTATCAAGACTCCCATTTCCAGGGCGCGATGTGTCTACCGTGCGGTGGGAGGGCGTCCGTCGTCCGCCCCTGCTGGTCGAGTGGCCGCGGAGTGGCGTGCCGGGAGCCGGCTTCCTGCGCGGACGGCTGCTCGGACCTCGGGGGGTCAGCGGGCGGCGAGCTGCTCGAGGACGGTCCCGATCAGGCGGCGGGCGCGTCGACGGAGGCCAGGTCGGAGGCGATCACCTCGGCCTCGAGGTCGAGGGTCTCGAGGGCGGTCTAGGCGCCGATCTTCACGATGGCGTAGGTGCCGATTCCGGGGCCGCAGAGGG